>DAOQTN010000624.1:0-1874 GCA_035340555.1 Anaerolineaceae bacterium
CGAAAAACAAATTCGCCAACTAAAGGTTTGCGGCTTTCAAGAAAAGCAGAATTTGTCGGGTCTACCCGGCCAGGGCTAAAGGAGAGGTGCGTGCCAGTGGCATCTTGAACCCATTCCACAGCCGTAATCGCATCTCCACCGGCACGGTCCACAAATGTGAGGCCGCGGTCTGTTCGGAAAAGGAATCCGACCCGGATGTTCCCACCCGATTCGCCGCCATCTCGGTTAGGTTTGGGTGCAATATCGCGGAACTGATATACGGGACCGCCGGCCGCAATCACGGCATCAACAATCATCTGGTAGGTCTGGCTGGCATCCACCTCATCATTCATACCAGGGCCATTATTGTCCTGGATTTCTACCAGCGTGATGAGGTCGGGGGATTGTAAGTGATTAACGATTTGGTTCGCTAAAGTTTCAAACCGCTCGGGAAGGTCCAGAGGGTCGAGATTTTCCACGTTGAAGGTGGCTACACTTAATTCATCGTCACTGGCGGGTACAGCAATTTCTGGCTCAAATCCGCCAGAGGTAAAGGTGGGCTTCTTGAGTGGCTGAAGCTTGAAGGCTCCAAATGTGTAGTCCAAAATGCCGACAATGGGGTCTATGGAATAGTCACCGGTCATTACAAGCGGCAAAGACCGCAGGCTGTCATCCAGCAGAATGCGCTCGGGGTTGTAATCATCCTTTTGGATGACAAGTGCGCCGGCGGCGCTGAGCAAACCGGCATTTTCTCCACCATCTACAACGATGGGGATTTCTTTATAGGCCGACGAAGGCCCTACGGCTAAAGCATCATTAACCTGAACCAGCATGCTTTCCATGCTCTCGTAGAAATCAATCCCATCCTCGTCTGGATCAAAAACATCGAGGCTGTCGTTATCGATAATCTCGTTGGGCGGCGTGCGTCCACCCTGCCCAATAATGACTGGTTCTGGAACAGCTTGATCACTGGATAAAACCGTAAATTCGCTCTGCACCAGCTCGGTGATGGGCAGGTACCCCGCTTCAGCGCCGCTGGCATAGAATTCATCGATTTCGCCGCTAACCAAGACCAGATCTCCAACCTTGACGCGGGGCGGGTATTTTGTGAAGACAAGGAGGCCTTCTGAGGTTGCCAGATCATTGTCCGGTTGAAGTGACTGAATATAATAGCCGTCTCCGCGCAAAGCAGTTACTACGCCCTGCACATTTTCAACTGTATCCCCCTCATATGGAGAGAAATGCCTGGCGCCCTGGATTTCAGCAATAGACGGGCCGGTCGGTGTCGTTTCTGTTGGTGTGAGGACCGGGACGGCTGTTGTTGCGGTGGGTTGGATTGGAGCCACATCTGTTTTACACGCGGTTAGCAGCAACGCGCACAGAATGGCGATGATGAACATGGTGTATGCCGATTTTTTCATGAGAATCCTGCCTGTCTGTTAAAATTAAGCTATTATAGCTGTAAATGGGTTTAGCCAAACTGATAAAGTTAATCAATTCTGGGGTCATGTGTCCCGGTTGTCAGACGTATTATCATTACAGTTGGGTTCAGTAATTTCAGGTTGGAAAGATTGCCAAACTACGGTGCGTATCCGAATGGCGCGGTGAATGGATGCGCTGAGATGGGCGCCGAATAAAATAATCCACCCTGTAAGGTATGTCCAGAGCATCAGAAGTGCGACGGTGCCCAATGAACCATAAATCAGTTCATATCTTAATAGGCCGCGGCCTAAAAACCATCCAATTCCCAGAGAGGTAAGCTGCAGAAACAGGGTCGCAATAGCAGCACCGATTGCAGCGGCCACCCAGTTCACTTTGGTTGGCGGAACCCAGGTGTACAAAATAAATGAAAAAAGCAAAGTGGCTCCCCAGACTGCCAGGCGTGGCAAAATTGC
>DAOQTN010000625.1:0-1866 GCA_035340555.1 Anaerolineaceae bacterium
TGCGCAGCCTTTCTTGTTGAATGCCTGGACAAAAGTACCGGCGCAGTGGTTCAGCATTGAGGAACGGGCCACGGCAGTCGGGCTGGTCACACTGTCCAATCTGGTTGGCACCGCGCTGGGCATGGTGCTGACACCGCTGTTGACCGAGACCCTGTCCATCCCCAGCGTTCAGCTTGTTTATGGTGGTGTGGCGGCCTTTTCAGCAGTGCTGTTCCTCCTCCTGGCGCGTGAAAAACCGGCCACCCCGCCCTGCCCGGCCGGGCTGGAAGTACGGGCCTTGATGCTGGCCGGATTGAAACACGCCCTGTCGGTGAAGACTTTTTGGCTCTATCTGTTTGTTTCATTCATTGGCATGGGTGTCTTCAATGGCCTAACCACCTGGGTGGAAAACATCATCCGGCCCCGGGGATTCACCCCCACGGATGCCGGAACGCTGGGTGCCCTGATGCTGGTGGGGGGTGTGTTGGGGGCAGTGCTGATTCCGCCGTTCTCAGACCGTCAGCACCGGCGGCAGCGCTATATCCTGCTGGGGTTTGTGCTGGCCATCCCCGGTCTGGTGGGACTGGCCTTTGCCAACACCCCATGGCTGCTGTTTATTTCTGCTTTTGCCATGGGCTTCTTCCTGATCAGTGCCAGCCCGGTTGGAATGCAATATGCCGCTGAGGTGACCCACCCCACCCCCGAAGGCACCTCCAACGGGCTGATCCAATTATTTGGCCAGGCCTCGGTGGTGTTCGTTTACATCATGGAAGCGCTTAAAACGCCGGAGGGATCATTCACACCCGCGCTGCTGGTAGCCATCGCTCTGCTGCTCATCAGCACCGTGCTGATTTTGCAAATGAAGGATCCTCAACCGGTTGCTTAAACCGGCCTGCGCCGCCGCCATCAGACCGGCAGCGCAGTGGGCGGCTTGTTTTGAATGCGGCGTAAAATCTCATCGGCCGACATTTCGATGGTCTTATCGGTCGTATCCAGCACGGTGAAACCGCAGCGCTTGTAGAGCCGCGTGGCGGCGCGCAGTTCCAGTTCAATCTCATCAATGTCGGTGTAGTCTGATGAGGTTGAGACACCCAGACGCGCCTGGCGCTGGCGGCGGTACAATAAGAGCCGGTCGGCATCCAGGATGAGCCCCACGCAGCGCGCCGGATCCAAGCTGTAGAGCTGCTCGGCGACTTCAATGTGCGGGACCAGCGGGATGTTGGCGACCTTCCAGCCGAGGACCGCCAGGTAGAGGCTGATGGGGGTTTTACCGGAGCGCGACACGCCCACAAGGACAATTTCAGCATTGCGCCAGCCAGCGGGATGCTTGCCATCATCGTGGGCTAGGGTGTAATCAATCGCAGCCACGCGGTCATAATAATCGCGGTGCAAGCGGCGGTAGCGGCCGGGCTGAATATTGGTGGGTTCCCCCAATTGTCGGCCAAGCCAGCCCATCAGGTCACCCATCAAGTCAATGGCCAGCACATTTTTTTGAGCCGCCGCAGTAATCAACTGCTGGCGCAGGACCGGATCGACCAGGGTGTGAATGATCAGGGCTGGTTTGGCCCCAGCCTGGTCCAGCACCGGCAGAATTTGTTCAAAGGAACGGACATTGCCGGTGGTAAAAACATCAACTGCCCCCTCCGGGAATTGGGCCAGCACCGTGTAGACCAACTGCTCTGCACTGGCCCCCACGCCGCCAGAAATGATATAAATGGTGGGGCGATTGGACTCAAGTTTTGGTGCGGATATCATCACCGGAGGTTCCTTGCCTAGCTCAACTTAATCTCATTATACAGGCAATCAGCAAACAACGGCAGCAAGTATAATTAGGTGGTGATTACCCACAAGTATTCTCCGCAAAAGGGAAAGGGTGCAAAAAAGCGA
>DAOQTN010000626.1:0-1862 GCA_035340555.1 Anaerolineaceae bacterium
AGACACCGCGCAATATTGCCATTTCTCTAAACCTGGAAGCAGCGGAGATCCTGGAGCATTTTCAATGGGGGGAGGCCCCCCGGGATCCGGATGGCCTGGCGGGCGAACTGGCGGATGTCATGCTCTACCTGCTGCAGCTGGCCCACGTGCTGGACATCGATTTGGGACAGGCTGTCATGGAAAAACTGGCAGTCAATTACGGGCGCAATTGGGATTCTGGGGTAAAATAGCGGGATTATGAACGTTTGCGTTTTTGGCAGCGCCCAGCCCAAACCGGGCGATCCGGCTTATATTGAGGCCCAGCATTTGGGCGGTTTGCTGGCAGATGCCGGTCATCAGGTTGTGACAGGGGGCTATGTGGGCACCATGGAAGCGGCCTCCCGCGGTGCAGCCGAGGCGGGCGGTCATGTCATCGGTGTCACCTGCCGGCAGATTGAAGCCTACCGTCCGGGTGGTGCCAATCCTTGGGTGCATGAGGTCTGGCCCACCGCAACCCTGACAGAACGTCTGGATTGGCTGACCAGCCGCTGCCAGGCTTTCCTGGCACTGCCCGGTGGCATCGGAACCCTGGTGGAGGTGAGCCTGGCCTGGAACCTGCTGGCGGTACGGGCGATATCCCCGGCCCCGTTGATTTTAATTGGCTCCGGCTGGCAGGCAGTGATCACCATCTTGCTGGAACAGCAGAATCATAATATTGATGATCGGGTCGGCCGCCTGGCAGTGTGTGTTCCCACGGTGGACGCCGCTGTTGAAGCGCTGGCACGCTGGCATTAATCATGTTTTGGGAGATTTTAGATGGCAGACGAAAAATTACCAACCCGCAGTGAAAATTATTCCGAGTGGTACAACCAACTCATTTTGCGCGCAGAACTGGCCGATTACGCGCCGGTTCGCGGTTGCATGGTGGTCCGGCCCTACGGCTGGGCGTTGTGGGAAAATATCCAGCAGGCGCTGGATGGGCGTTTCAAGGCCACCGGTCATGTGAATGCGGCGTTCCCTCTCTTCATTCCAATGTCCTTTCTTGAAAAGGAAAAGGAGCATGTGGAGGGGTTTTCGCCGGAGTTGGCGGTGGTCACCATCGGTGGCGGCGAGAAGCTTGAAGAACCGCTGGTTGTGCGCCCGACATCGGAAACCATCATTGGCTATATGTATTCCAAGTGGATCAAGTCCTATCGGGATCTGCCGGTCTTAATCAACCAATGGGGCAACGTGGTGCGCTGGGAAATGCGCACCCGCCTTTTCCTGCGCACCCTGGAATTTTACTGGCAGGAAGGCCATACGGCCCATGCCACGGCACAGGAGGCCCAGGAGGAGACGCTGCGAATGCTGCAAGTCTATACCGACTTTGCCTATGAAGATGCCGCCATTCCGGTTGTTCCTGGACGCAAGAGCGCCACGGAGAAATTTGCCGGTGCCTCCGCCTCCTACACCATTGAGGCAATGATGGGAGACACCCGGGCCCTGCAGGCGGGCACCTCCCACTTCCTGGGGCAGAATTTTGCCCAAGCCTTTGACATCCAGTACCTTGATCAAAACAATGAGTTGCAATACTGCTGGACCACCTCCTGGGGTGTCTCCACCCGTATGATTGGCGCCATCATCATGACCCATGGCGATGACCAGGGTCTGATGCTGCCCCCGCGGCTGGCCCCCATCCAGGTGGTCATCGTGCCCATTTTCAGAAACGATGCCGAACAGGCCAAGGTGATGCCGGTTGTCCAGCAGCTGGAAGCTGCGCTGCAGGGCTTCCGGGTCAAGGTGGATGCACGCACGGAAGTCACACCGGGATTTAAATTTAATGATTGGGAGATGCGCGGCGTCCCGCTGCGGATTGAGGTGGGGCCCAAGGATGTTGACAAGGG
>DAOQTN010000627.1:0-1858 GCA_035340555.1 Anaerolineaceae bacterium
TCATCAGGTCACGCAGCTGCATGCGCCCTCCCGCCGCCCCGGGTTACGGGGTGGGCCATTATCTCGCTCATCATCAGGTCACGCAGCTGCATGCGCCCTCCCGCCGCCCCGGGTTACGGGGTGGGTGTGGGATCCAATTGGGGCCCGGCGGCAGCCAGGTACCAGTCGAGCACGGAGACAAAACGGTCGGTGGTGTCGAACAGCGGTCCCATGCGCACGCCTTGCACATCGCGGCGCACGGCGTAGGTGTAGACCGGATAATACAACGGCAGTGCCGGCAGTTCCTCGGCAAAGATGACCTGGAAGTTGTTGTACAGCCGCATGCGTTCGCTGATGTCCACCGCCACGCGGGCGTTTTCCAGGTGCTCGCTGGCCATGGCATTGCTCCACTGGGAATAGTTCTGCCCGCCGGTGGATTGGACCTGGTCCCAGAAGGGATAGGGGTCCGGATCGGGGGTGCGCGACAGGTTGAGATCCACCAGGGCGGCCTGATAATTGCGGCCGGCCAGGCGCTCCCCGATCAACTGGTCATAGGGTACCGCCTCCAATGTCACGCCCAGATTGAGTGCCTGCCAGTCGGTCTGGATGCGCTCAGCCAGGGCCTGATGCTGCGGGGTGTCGGGATAGAGCAGGGTGAACTGGAAGGATCGACCTTCATTGGATCGGACGGTGGCATTCTCGTCGGCCAGGATGTAGCCGGCCTCCTTCAGCACTTGCAGCGCGGCAGCCGGGTCGTAGGCCAGCTGCCCCAGTCCGGGATGGTGGGCCCAGGTGCCCGGCAGGATCACGCCATCGGCCAGGATCGCCTGGCCGCCCAGCACCCGGTCCACCATGTACTGGCGGTTGAGGGCCTGCAGCAGGGCCCGCCGAATGGCGGCATCCTGGAAGAAATCCACGTCAGGATTGTTCAGGTTGAACAGCACCAGGGCCAGCTCGGGCCGGCGCCCGGTGTACAGCGCCAGGTCGGGTTCAGCCAGGGCCGCCCCCAGGACATCACTGGTGATGGTCGCAACGCCCTGGACCACATCATCCTGGTAGGCCTGCAGCGCGGCGGCTGAGGTGGGGTAATATCGGAAAACCAGGGTCTCAATATTGGCCCGGTCGAGGTAGTAGTCCGGATTGGCCGTCAGGATCAGCCCGGCAATCTGGCCGTCCTCGACGATCAGGCGGTCAAAGCGGTAGGGGCCGGAGCCGATCGGGGCCAGATTGGCCGGAGAATCGATCATTTCGGCGAAGGAAAACGAGCCAAAAATGTGCTGCGGCAAGATGCCAAAGGACAGATAATCCAGGAATGGGGCAAAGGGTTCGGGCAGACGGAACTGGAGTGCGGTGTCGCTCAGCGCCTCCACCTCCACTTCGGACCAGAAGGCGATCAGGTCGGGGGGCACCACGTCCCCCCCGGCGCGCAGCATCTCCACGGTGAAGACCACGTCCGCCGCGGTGAGCTTCCTGCCATCGTGCCAGAGCACATCCGGGCGCAGCACGATGTTGTAGACCGTGCCATCCCGGGAGACGCCCCAAGACTCGGCCAGGTCCGCCTGGGGGAGCCCCGTGTCGTCAAAGGTGATCAACCGGCTGTAGACCAGGCGGTTGACATCGCGGTCAACCGAATTGTAGTAGTCCAGCAGGGGGTTGAGGCGCTGCAGGGAGCCCACCAGGGCCTCCGTGTAGCTGCCGCCGGACTGCGACTCATTCGGCGAGAACAAGCCGCCGGGGTTGTCCGCACCCGGCTGCTGGACCAGCAGCAGGACGCCAACCACCAGGCCGGTGATACAAATGATGATGAGTTGCCAACGGAGTTTTTTCATAGGTCTTTGGGTCGAACAAAGGTCGGTCGGTTTTTACCAGGGTCAAGGGG
>DAOQTN010000628.1:0-1855 GCA_035340555.1 Anaerolineaceae bacterium
TCGCACCACCATCGACAGTCCATCAGCCAGGTCAAGACCCGTGTCATAGTTGTCTGTAATAAGGGTAACTATAAGCGCATCAAAGTCCCCCCGGGCTTGCTGTGACGATGTGGGCCAGCTAAAAACCTTTTTGGCCAGTCAACGTATATAGAACACCAAGTGGAAACGGCAACGGTGATGTTCCCCGTTACCAGGATGCGGTAGATTTCCCAAGCCCGGCCCACCTTGACGGGATTTATTCCCACCTTTTTGCGCCACCCGGGCCGGGAGGCCATAAAGCCAGGCTGTTTTTCGCTGGATTCAAGGTCTGACAGGTCAAGACATTTGTCTTCTGCTTGGCGACGTAACAGCTGACTGCTCATGGAACCAGCCCAGAGGATACATCAAGTTTATCAGCCAATTGATAAACGAAAGGAGAAAGCGGCCGTCTGCTGCCGCCGGAAGGCGGCAGTCCGCGTCTGCAAAAAATATGGAGTCAGTAACATCCTGGCACCTGGATCAAGAAGCCGGACTGCCGTTTGAGAGCCCGCGGTCTGTGACCAGCATAGGAGAGATGGTGCCGCTCCTGACAGATTTTTATCAACGGCTCTGGTGGTCCTGTCCTTTGGACCCACCTGAATTTGAGCGCGACTTTACTCCCGCCAGACAAGTTGACCATGAAAAACGCCTGGAAGCCTTGCTGGGTGAAGTGAAACACATTCCACAGCCAGCCGGGGAACGGAGTGCCTGGTTGCAGCGTCTGCGTCCAACCTTGGGACAGTTTGCCCGGGATATTTTGAACCTCGAGCCGCATCATCTTGCCTATATTGAGACCACTGGTTTGTTGGCGGCTGGTCGCAGCTTTGGAGGAATGGCGCGTCAGTTTGATCCCCGGATTTCTGCTGCGGATATATATCAGGCGGGGCGCAATGTGTCGGTTGCAAATCTCATTCAACTGCTGCTTGGTCTGCCGGTGTGCATCACGCCTTCAATCTTTGCCTATTCGATGCTCTATCCCTATACTGACAATTATCTCGATGATCCTGGCGTCCCTGCTGAGACCAAGCGGGGTTTCAATCAGCGTTTTTATCACCGTCTGATGGGTGAGCCCATGGAGCCTGCCAATGAGGTCGAAGCCATCATTAATTCGCTGATCCGGATGATCGAATCGGAGTGGGATCGCGCCTGCCATCCCCAGGTTTATGACAGCCTGCTGGCCATTCACCGGGCCCAGGCCCGCAGTCTGGAATTGGTGGCCGCGGAGCTCTCCCCATTTGAGCGCGATATTCTGGGCATTAGTTTTGAGAAGGGCGGCACATCCGTACTGGCCGACGGGTACTTGGTGGCAGGCACACTGACTGCCGGCCAGGAGCGCGTATTGTTCGGTTTTGGCGCCCTCACCCAGTTGATGGATGACCTGGAGGATACCCGCTCGGACCGCTTGGCAAAACGCGCCAGCCTGTTCTCGGTTACAGTGCCGACCTGGAAACTGGACAATTTGAGCTACCGCTTCATCCATTTTGGGCGTCGGATTGTGACTGATCTGAATGCTTTTGACGCGCCCCAGGTCCCCCTGCTGGCTGAGGTGATGGCCACTTGTGCTGACATCATCCTACTAAATCCGATCAGTCAGGCAGCAGAATATTTCAGCCCGGCTGGACTGGCCCAACTTGAGGGGCACATGCCGTTCCGCTTCACCGCGCTTAACCGACTGCGTAAAAAGAGCCGCCTACGCCCCCTGCTGGACGCTGTTTTTGCATGATCGCACAACGCTAGTCCCTGCGGCCAAAACGAAAGCCCCCCAAGCGGGGGGCGAAAGTGCTGTGACCCACCGGGGACTTGAACCCCGAACCAATTGATTAAGAGTTTTCCAGAG
>DAOQTN010000629.1:0-1853 GCA_035340555.1 Anaerolineaceae bacterium
TGCCGCCGGCCTGGCGGCGCTGCATGCTGAAAATGTGATCCACCGTGATTTGAGTCCGAATAATATCCTGTTTGACGGCGCTGGTGCCCCGCTGATTGCCGATCTGGGCCTGGCCCAGACAGCCGGTGAGCCTTCCCTGGGGCGGGGCGATAGTGATCAACCCACGCCGCATCCGGGGACCCCGGGCTATCGCAGCCCTGAGCATGCGGATGGGTACAATTTCCTTAAACCACCGGCAGACGTCTATGCTTTGGGACTGCTGCTGTTCGAAATGCTGACCCTCAAGCCGTACAGCAGTTGCCGGCCGGGAACCCGACTGAGCGGGCTGCGTCCGGATGTCCCGGCAGCGCTGGACGAGCTGGTGGCCGGGATGCTGTCCGAGGATCCCCGCCAGCGCCCCTGGGACGGGGCGGTTGCTGAAAAAGCGCTCCAAGAGTTGTCGGCTGCTGACCCAGCCGTGCCGCCAGTGGGCCCGGTTCTGCCCCGTACCCCTTCGACCTCCACCACCGCCGCCACCACCTCAGCCACATCCACCTGGACCCTGGAGGAAGGGCTGATGGCCCTCAAGGAAATGGAGGAAGTGCAGGAATGGCAGCTGGCTTTGGAAACCTTGGAACAGCTTGAAACGGCCTTCCCCGGCCATGTCCGGCTGATACTGCCACGTAAAAGAATCACGCAGGCTTTGCAGAGCGCGCCCGGGGATAAAGTCAGACGTGACGTCGGGACAAATGCCAAACGGGGGGCGGCAGAACCCATCCAGCACCCCGATAAGGAAAAAGGTGGTCTTGAAGCCAATCCCCAACGCAGCATGGGCAGCTTTTGGATAAGGCTGAATCAGAAGGTGGGCATGGAATTTATCGGTATCCCGGCGGGTGATTTTCTGATGGGCAGCGACCCACAGAAAGACATGGATGCCTGGCCTGCAGAACAACCCCAAAATCGGATCAACCTGCCGAACTACTGGATTGGCCGGGCACCGGTAACCAATGCCCAGTATGCTGTCTATGTATCATTGGGGGGGACAGCGCCGGCACATTGGAAGAATAACCAGCCTCCGCAAGATAAACTGGCACACCCGGTGGTCAATGTCAGTTGGCAGGATGCAACAGATTTTTGTGAGTGGTTGGGTCGGCGGCTGGAACAGCCGGTGCGACTGCCGACAGAGGCGGAATGGGAAAAGGCCGCCCGGGGGACGGATGGACTGATTTATCCGTGGGGTGATCAGGCACCAGACCTACGGCGCTGCAATTTTGCCAACAAGGCCCACAGTACCACGCAGGTGGGCCTGTACAGCCCGGCCGGGGACAGTCCGTATGGTTGCATGGATATGGCTGGGAATGTTCGGGAATGGTGTGCTGACTGGTACAGGGAGGATTATTATTTGATTTCACCCAAATCCAGTCCGCCGGGCCCGCTTGAAGGCCAATATCGGGTGACGCGCGGTGGTTCCTGGGATTATGAGGCAAGGTATGTGCGCGCCGCCAATCGTAACCGGAACATTCCGGGCAATCGGGAGCCTGATCAGGGTTTCCGATGCCTCCTGGTTGCAGCCCCCCAACAGGTCTTGCCGTAAGCATTGAAATCCTGTTGGGATGATTGGAAGGGCGTCATTTTGTGGTTCTGAACCCAGGCTGACCTTGAGTGGCATTTTGCAAGATGTTGGGAAAAGGTTTGGGAGACGGGGGGCGCATCCTGACGGCAGCGGGACGGCCATCAGATGGCGAACACTGCGCCCCTGATGGGGGATCCACGGGATCCACGGGATCCACGGGATGGAGCCTGCAATCATTTTTGAGGAGATGATATAATAAGCCCATCACTTTTTCGAACGGGGCCAGTGATATGCCTGTCCA
>DAOQTN010000630.1:0-1849 GCA_035340555.1 Anaerolineaceae bacterium
GCTTACTTGAGGATGACCGGCAGGAAGATGTATTTGATGGGGCTCGGCAGGATCAGCGTGTCGGCGGCGGCTTCATATTGGAAGCCTTCCACATCCAGCGTGGCCGTGTTGGTGATGATGGTATCTTCGGCCGTGGCAATCACGTCAAAAGTGATGGTCAGTGGTTCCAGGATGTCCCCCTCCAGCCGGAAGGCGATATCGGCCTGGGTAGCGCCAACAATGCTCCAGCCTTGCCAGGCCGTGCCATAGCCAAAGCCGCCGCCGGGGTTGATGAACTGTCCGGTAGCGCCATTGACGGTGTCAGCTGGTTGGCGGCCAAACTGCCCGCCAGTCGCAAACGACATGGTCGGATAGTACACCAGCCAGTAGTGCCCTGCCGGCAGGGTGATCGGCGCAGCAAGGTTCAGAGTGGTATCGGAGGGCAGGCCGCCCGTGCCGTTGGTGATGGCTACCTGCGGATCGGTGGGCGGAAGGCTCAAGGCCCAGATCGGCGGGGCCCCCGCACCAGACGGATCACCACCAGGCACGCCGCCATTGTCAACATAGATCAAGAAGTTCAACGCGCTGGCGTTGGCCAGGGTGGTGAACCCATTCCAACCGCCGCCGGGCACAAAGATGGTGTTGACCGCCCAGGTCTCATCGACCACAAAGTCATCGGCCAGGAAGGAAGAGGAGGTTGGGTAATCAGTAAACTCCTGATTGACATAAGCATTCTGGTTTACCGTGCTCAGCGGCTGATCCCACAGCACGGCCTTGGGGTCGGCAGCGGGCTGCGGCGCAGTCAGCGGAGTGCTGGCGGTGCTGTGCAGCTGCGGCGGCACTCCATTCGTGGGGCCGTGTACTACTGCGGGCTGCCAGTTGTTCAGAGTGCTCTTGGGCATCGCGTAAGACCAGGTGATGGTATGGGTGCCGCTGTCGTAACCATAGGTGCCCACATCGGGGGTCACCGTCAGGCTGCCAGGCACATAAGCTACCTCGGCGGGCAGCGGATCTTCCATCGCCATCTCATTAAACCCAAACGGGTTAATGGTGATGGTGTAGGTGAACTGTTCGCCGGGCAGCACCTCAGCGGGGGCAATCTTGGTGAACTCAGGCTCGGCGACTACGGTGAAGTAGAGCGGGATGACGCGGGGCGATTCTCCAATGGCCGTATTAAACAGTACCAGCGCTGCCGTGTGTGTACCGGGGGTCAGTCCGGCGCTGTTAAAGAACAGGTCCACATTCACAGATTCACCGGGGTTCACCGCACCACCTTCCAGCGAGGTGATTAACCACGGGATATCCGGGTAGGTCCAATCGGGGATACCGCGAATCAGGTTGGACCACAGCTCGGCGCCGTCCAGCATAGCATCGGCATCGAGGTCGGCATCGTTTGGCCCGTCGGTAAAGCCCTTAAAGATGGTGCCGCCATCACTGCCGCGCACAACCAGAGCTGCTTCGTTGGTGGTGGGGGTGTCTGTGTAACCCGCCAGAGCCACAAAGCCCCCCAGCGGTTCCACATGCTGACCGTAAATGCCATAACGGGCACCCACCAGCGATGTTGGTTCGGGCACCGGATCAAAGTAATTAAAGTTGGGGTGATCCGGCAGCCACCAGTAAACCGGATCAGGCGGGTCATAGTCATCTGCCACCCAGGTCACCCCCAGGGTGGCCCACAGCGGGTTGGCCAGGTAGGATGACATCTGCCAACTGCTGATAATCAGGTTGCCGCCGGCAGCCACATAGTCATTTAATAATGTATAGAAGTCATTTCCCGGACCCGTGTAATTTTCTTGGCTTACCAGCACCATGTCCCAGGGGCCGCCGTTTTCCAGCGCATCCATAAAGCCGGTGAAGTTGCCGTCATAGA
>DAOQTN010000631.1:0-1848 GCA_035340555.1 Anaerolineaceae bacterium
CGGCCAATCAGGCCCTGGGCCGTCACCACGGGCATACCGGCCAGCACACCGGAGTCGGAGCCCCGGTCAATGAAAATATAGCGCATAAAGGGGTTCGGATCCCGGCCAATGACCGCCGCCGCCACGTAGGTGTTCTGGGGCTGCTCACGGGCAAAGTCCAGCAACGCATACAGGACCTGGGCTTCGCCCAGGCGCTGCTCCAGTTCAATCACCTCGGTCTGAAGCTGCGAGACCTGATTTTGCAAACTCTGGTTCTGCTCCCGCAGCGTCGCCATATCTGTCGGCGAGGTGATCAACTCATAAATGGCCAGGTACCGGCTGGAAATCCAGCGTTGGGCTGCCACCAGCGGTGTTTGGGCGGCGCGCAGCACCGGCCCCAGATAACCACTGATCGCCAGCAGCATCAATCCCACAACGATCAGGACCACCACCACGGTTTGCCAAAAGCGGGGGACAGGGGATTTCATGACATTCAGCCTTCCATTTCACTGCCAGCCTTGCAGGGCCGGGCGGCGAATCAGGCGGAGGGCGCAGTTCCGGTGCGATCCAGCCCGGACAGGATTTTACTATAGCGATCCAGATCTTCCAGGATCATCCCGGCACCGCGCGCCACACAGGTGAGCGGGTCCTCAGCCACCCAGACGCGCAGATTCAATTCATCACTCAAACGATCCACCAGGCCCTGCAGCATGGCCCCCCCGCCCGCCAGACAGATGCCAGTTTCAATCAAATCCGACACAATTTCCGGCGGACATTCATCCAGGGCATCCTTGATGGTATCCACAATCACCTGGATGGAACTGCCGACCGATTCGCGAATTTCCACCGAGGAAATTTCCAAGGTCTCCGGCAGACCGGTGACCAGATTCCGGCCGCGCACAGTCATGGTCTTCTCGTTGGGCAGTGGATAGGCCGAACCGATCTGCATTTTGACCTGTTCCGCCATGCGCTCGCCGATAAACAAATTGTATTTGTTCCGAATGTACTGGATGATATCCTGATCCAGTTCGTCACCGGCCACCCGCAGGGAGCGGGAAACCACCACCCCGCCCATCGCCAGGACAGCAACCTCGGTTGTGCCGCCGCCAATATCCACCACCATGCTGCCGCGTACCTCGGAGATCGGCAGTCCGGCGCCCAGGGCCGCGGCCCGGGGTTCTTCCACCAGATAGGTTTCACGGGCCCCGGCGGCCATGGAGGCATCATACACGGCGCGTTTTTCGACCTCGGTTGCGCCCGAGGGAATGCCCACCACCACGCGCGGGCTGGGCATGGGCACAATGGTCTGCTTGTGGGCCTTGACAATAAAATATTCCAGCATGGCCCGGGTGATCTCAAATTCAGAAATCACCCCATCCCGCAGCGGGCGAATGGCAATCATATTTGCCGGGGTGCGCCCGACCATCTCCTTGGCCTGGGCACCGATCCAAATCGGTTCACGCGTCCGTTTATCAATGGTAACCCAGGAGGGTTCATTGATCACAATACCCTTGCCGCGCACATTCACTAGGGTGTTGGCTGTACCCAGATCAATCCCAATATCCAGGGAAAGCAGCCCCATTAACCAATTTAATGGATTAAACGCCAAACGCAACTCCTCGTAGACGAAGAAGCAAAATCATCGCAAAACGATTTATTAAAGTTGGAATGATTATACCATACCCGAACAGCAGATCATTCGGCAGCGCACATCTTTTGTGATAATTCCGCATCCAATCAACAGAGGAGAAAAAACGATGTCAAGACCTGCAACTCCCCAGAACAGCAGGGCGATTGTCCAAAAATATATTCTGGACAATCGCCCTGCTGTTCTGGGGAGTTGCAGGTCTTGTGTTGTGCGAGTATGGG
>DAOQTN010000632.1:0-1847 GCA_035340555.1 Anaerolineaceae bacterium
GCACCTGGCGATCCTGCACCCGCGCCCGCTCGGCCAGATAGGCCACCCCCGGCCAGCAGATGCCGTCCTCGTCGGCGCGGTCGGCCAGCGCCAGCAGGACCAGGAGCTGATTGCTGCCCACGTGCGCCTTATCCCAGACCCGATTCATGGCCCTGATGCTCATGGTAAAACCTTTCGCGTGCAGGCTTCTCGGCCTTCGGTTGTCGCTGTTTCAGAAATTTCAAACGAATGGGGTTTCACGGTGCCCTTTGCGGTTCCGTATGACGGCACCGTTATCGGTGTCGTTATGGGGGCCGTTATCGGTGCCGTCATTGGCCCCGTCGGTGGTTCCATTTGATCCTCCAGGAGGCGTCAGGAGC
This sequence comes from Anaerolineaceae bacterium, assembly GCA_035340555.1. GTDB lineage: Bacteria > Chloroflexota > Anaerolineae > Anaerolineales > Anaerolineaceae > JAGOFZ01. Next base: position 360 of record DAOQTN010000632.1, read on the forward strand.
GTTTTATTTTTTGCAGACGTACTTTGATCCCCTGCGAAATCCTCTTCGTCCTGGAGCTTCCTGCGGGCTTACGATCCGGACTGGGTTTCCTGCTGGCGCTGCTTTTTGAACCGCCGGGCCCGCTCTTTGAGCTCGGCCGGAATCTCGGGCAGCGTCAGGTTGTACTCAAATCGCAGGCTGCGCGCCGGCACCTTGGCCCAGCTCAGATTGCCGTTGACCCGCTGGTATTCGGCCAGGCCCAGGGCAATCATGTAGACGGCCATCTGGCTGGTTGACGTCATTTCATCAGCCGCCAGCATTTGCAGGACGAGTTCAATTTCTGCCGGGATGTCCAGATTGGCCCGGTTGCGCTCCCGATCCAGGGCGGCTTTGCGGCGCTGGCCGGGCGTCATGTTGCGGGCCCGCGCTGCCCGATCGTATTCGTCGCGCCGCCCGGGGTCTGTAGCGGCCGCCGAACCCATGTGGACGGTCACGGCCGGGTCAAGGTCCTCGGCCTGGACCGGTGCGGGACGGAGTGGAGCTTTGACGGTCATTTCGCACCGCCGCGGATGAGATCGGTCATGATCTCGGCCAGGTGCAAATAGCCGCCGACTTTGCCGCGACTGTTCCTGGCCCGTGACCCGTTTTCAAAACCTTCAGCGGCCTGACTGCGCAGGGCATGTTCCCAGATGGTGATCCCCCGGGCCGCTGCTTCACGGATTTTGGTGTCCCGCGGAATGGGCGGCAGGATGCGATCTGCGCCGATGCTGGCCTGTAAATCACGGATGTTGCGGATGGTTTCATTGGTGGTTTTGTCATACAGGGTCGGCAGGATGCCAACCAGGATGGGCGCAACCACGTTGGGGTAGCGGGCCAATGCCTTGAGTGTCTTCAAAACATAGCCAACCCCATCCAGCGCCAGGTAATCCATGTTGGCCGGGATGACCAGCCAGTCGCTGGCCACCAGGGCCAGCACATGCAGCACGTCGGTGCTGGGCGGGGTGTCGAGCAGGATGATATCGTACTGGGCACGGGCATCCTCCAGCACACTGTCCAGCAGGTACTCGCGAAAGTTGGCCTGTTTGATATGTTCCTTGGCCATCTCGCAGGTGTGATCGTTGAGCACGACGTGCAGCCCGGCCCGGGCTTCGATGGCGACTTCAGTGATGGGCCGTTCCCGGACAATGAGCTGATACAGCCCATCGGCCTTTTCCAAACCCAGTGCGGGACCGACGTGGCCCTGCCCATCCAGATCCAGGACCAGAACCCGGCGGTCATGGAGCGCAAACCAGTGGGCCAGGCTCGTGGTGGTCGTCGTTTTACCGACGCCCCCTTTTTGATTGGCAATCGCGATCACACACATGGATTCTCCTTGTTTTTGCGTCTAGCGTGGCTGGCAAAAGGATATCGTGCCGGTTGGGCAAACGATTGGGTGGCTCACCCCACCGGTTGGAGGGCGGCTGGAATGACTTCAGCCGCCTTGGCGGAGGTTGGTGGGGTTGGCGGGTT
>DAOQTN010000633.1:0-1838 GCA_035340555.1 Anaerolineaceae bacterium
CTGCCCACAGTTCGCGCAGGCGGGAGGCCTGACGGCTGACAATCCAGGTTGATTCACCGGCACGACTGCGAGCGGCGACATCATCCAGGAGTGGCTTGAGCCGCCCACCATAGCGCGGGCCGGGGGAAAAGACCTGGGCCAGTGCAGAGGGTTCGCCGACGCCGGAGTGTCCCACCGCCAGCCAGGGATGACCGCTGAGCGCATCGGCAAGTTCAGACCAATTGAGGTAGGGGACCGGAAAATCGGCTGGCAGGGTGCCTTCGGAGATGCTTTCAGCGCGCAGGCGGACAGCCTGTTCTTCCAGTTCCAGTGCCAGGGATTGCAGCAAGTCGAGATCGCCAACCAGGACCAGCGACTCGCGGGGGAGATAGTCAAGCAGACTGGCCGGGGAGACGTGAACCCGTGGGAGGTCAAATTCGGTGAGGGTTTCAACGGGCAGGCCTTTTTCAGCCGCACGGCCGGGTAAAACCTCGCGTGCGGGGGTGACCAGGATCTGCTGAATGGACTCGACTTTGCGCTGGGAGGCCGGGTCAAAGCGGCGCAGGGTATCAATTTCGTCGCCAAAAAATTCAAGCCGGACGGGGAGGGGCTCTGAAGGGGGCCAAAAATCGAGGAGGCCGCCGCGGCGGGAGAACTGACCGGGCTCAACCACAACTTCGGCAGGCTGGTAGCCCAGATCAACCCAGGCGCGCTGCAGCGATTCGGGGGACACAGACTGACCGAGGCGGAGGATGCGGCTGGCTTTGAGAAAATCACGCCGGGGAAGGGTGCGGGTCATCAGGGCGCGGATGGTGGTGACGATGATGGGCGGGGTGGTCGGGTCACCGGCGCCAGGTATGTGATAGCGCGCCAGCATGGTCAGCGTACTCAGGCGGTCTCGGCGGGTGTTGGTGCCCCAGGCTGCAGGTTCATAAAACAGTGGATTGGGCTCGGGGAAAAGCAGTCGAGGGGCATTCGTCCAGAAGCCCAGTTCATCTACAACCGTCAGGGCGCGATCCATCCGGTCAGACAGGAGTAAGATGGGGCGCTGCAAATCGGCGTGGAAGGCTGCGGCCAGCGGAAGGCGAGCGGCGCGCAGCAGGCCCAACGGAGTGGGCAGCGTGCCTGCGCGCAAATCGGCCACGAGGTCAGCATAGGCCGGGGAAGAGCAAAAAGCAGCGAGGATCTGGGAGGCGTCAGCGTTCATGGATATCGCCGTTGTACTGATTCATCGCCGGCTCGAGACCAGATTCAATGAATGTGCGCGCTGCCGAAAGACAGCGATCCAGCACGAGTCGGAGGATATCCATTTCGTCTTTGGAAAAATCTTGCAAGACATAAGAGGCAGCGCCACGCTGCCCGGCAGGGCGGCCAATGCCAATGCGGGCGCGGGCAAAATCGGGGGTGGCGAGGCGGGTGATAATGGACTGGATGCCCTTCTGCCCGGCAGCGCCACCGCCCGGGCGGAGGCGGAGCATTCCAAGCGGCAGGTCAATATCATCATGGAAAACCAGCAGGTTACTGACGGGGGATTTGTAGAAACGCAGAAGCGCAGAAACTGCCTCCCCCGAAAGGTTCATAAAGGTTTGGGGTTTTGCCAGGACAACCCGGCGGCCTGAGACTGTGCCCGTACCGATAAGGGCCCGTGATTGAACCCGGGTGAGATGAATATCCCAGGCTTCTGCCAGACGGTCTACCGCCATGAAGCCGGCGTTGTGGCGATTTTCGCGGTATTCACGGCCCGGGTTGCCCAGGCCAGCAATCAGATAGACGCCGGCAGGGGTGGTATCTTCATCAAGTTTTGGCTGGCGCGCCAGGCCCAGTTTTTCAAACAACGATTCCATGGTGATTAACGCCTC
>DAOQTN010000634.1:0-1834 GCA_035340555.1 Anaerolineaceae bacterium
CTCTCGCCTTAATTTCTGAGCTTCTGGGTTTCTGAGTTTCTGGGCGCGGCGCAAGGATGAGCCTGTGCCACTGGAGAACGGCGTTAAAATTTTTGAAGGGGGGCGATGCTCGATAGTGCAGTGGGTGAAACCGCCTGACAATGGGGAGCAGCTGCAGCAGAAAGATCTTTACCGGGCCGGCCTACAGCCGGCCCGGCGCGCGTGGCGAAATTGGGTCAGACTTCGGCCGCTTTGAGCTGCTGGGCCAGTTGCTCGAGCAGCAGGGAGCGGTCCTTCAAAAAGGCGAAGCGGGCGGAGCGGTCCTTTTTACCGTCGTTGAAATGGACTTCCAGAACATCGAGCAGCAGGCGGTGGCGCAGGTAGGCGCCGGTCACCTGCGCCAGCGGAATGCGCCAGGTGCGCCCCTTGCTCCAACCGTTGTAGGTGAAGACCAGATCCGGGCCCTGGACACACAGGTAGCCGCTGCGTCCGGAGATGGCCGGCACCCCCTGGGCCTTGCAGGAGGCGCTCCACTCCGGCAGGACATGCCGCAGCGCCACCCGATGGCTGACCGGCAGGGGTTCGGGTTCCTCAATCGGGAAAATCATGCCGCTGATGCTGGCCCAGATGGCTTTCAGGTTGTACCAGCCCCAGGAGATCAGCCGCGGCACAAACAGGATGATGGCTGCCAGCAGGATCAGTCCCACGACCAAGCCGGCATACGGGAATCTGAGTGCCAAAAAAGCCAGCAAACCGGCCCCGACATCCTCCACGGCGCTGACCACAATATTGCTCACATTCTCCGCTGGTGAGGTCACATTCATCACCATGCGCGTGCCGGTCTTGCCGGTATGGGAAACCAACGCCAGGCTGCCGCCGGCAAGCGCAGCGATCACAGCTGCCACGGGATCCAGCTCCACCATCACAGCAAAGGCCACCAGGCCCGCACCCAGCGGGCGGATGAAGGTGTGGATGACATCCCAGATGTTATCGATCAGAGGGATTTTATCAGCCAGGAATTCCAGCAGATAGAAGAAGCCGGCAATTCCCACCACCCACCAGGATCCCAGCCCTTCCAGGCCAGGTGGGGGATTGGGAACCCATTTCAGCTGGATGCTCAAGGCGGCCACCAGGATGGTGGCATACAGGTTAATCCCCGAGGTCAATGCCAGGGGCAGGATGGTTGAGATCAGACGAAGCGTCTCCATAATAATTCGCGAGTGGCCCGGCCGGGTTAGTCGGCGGTGGCGGCCCGCATCTCCTTTCTATGGGTTGAAACGTTCACCGGCAGCACCAGGCGGGGCTGGTCAGCTCCGGAATCGGCGCAAGTAATTTCAGTGGGGCCGGCTACCCGGCGCCGCTGCTGGGTGGCCGCGGTCAATCTGGTGGGCGCCTGACAGGCTGCAGGGTGCTGCTGTGGCTGGGCGGGGGGATCCTGGCAAAGCGCGGCAGATCCCGGATGTCCCATGCCAGGTAGGTTTGGCCAAGCCGCAGCCCATCGGCCGACAAAGGCGGCTGGCTGCACAGCAGATTGTCGAAGAGGGCGCTGTCCCAAGGTGGCGGAGTCCATCACCCGGGCCTCCAAGCGCGAGTATAGCATAAATTGGTCAGGATTAAACGCCAAACACCCCCACCCGATAAGCTGTGCTGTAGATTTTGCCAAACGATCAAATCACCTCAACTGGCAGCTTTTTGCCTGCTGATTAATATACGCAGCAAGCGAAAAAAAGTTGCCCGCCGGCAGTGGGCGTGGCCGTATCCGCCCTCGCGGCTCCCCGCCGGGCTGATGACCCCGCCGGGCTGACCCCGCTGGTTTGATTTGCTCTTGCACATGGGGGCCGGCGTTCGCGTTCAT
>DAOQTN010000635.1:0-1832 GCA_035340555.1 Anaerolineaceae bacterium
TCTCATTGAAGGTGGTTTCGAGGCGCAGGGCATGTTCTTGAGTGATGGCAAAGACGATGGTCTTGCCGGGCAGTCCGGAGGCATCTTTGAGGCAGACCTGCATGATTTCTTCCCACTGGCAGCGTTCTGTGTCTGGGACTGTGACCACGGACTCCAGTTCTGAACCTGAGTAATCAATTTCATCGGGATCAAGGCCCTGTTCAATCAGGGCATTGCGATCTTCCTCGCTTAAGTCGATTCCATGAATTCCCTGCCGCTGAAAATGGGTCTGGGCGGCATACAATTCATAATCTACCAGATAGCCATCGGCAATGGCCTGCTCATAAGAATACAGGTAGGTGGGTTTGCCATCGTAGCAGCCAAAAGCATTAAAGGTGTTGCGGTCAACATACTGCGCAGGGGTGGCCGTCAGGCCGATCATGCGGGCATCAAAATACTCCAACACCTCGTTGAATTTATTGAAAATTGAGCGGTGGACCTCATCAAAGATAATCAGGTCAAAAAAGCTCGGCGTGAACTTATCAAAGCAACTGCTCAGGGTTTGCAGCGTAACGGCATACAGGCGGTTGGTGGTATCCAGATTCCAGGAGTGCAGCCGGGTGCAGGGTTCGTGAGGGATATGCTTTCTGAAGCCCTTGTTGATGGCCTGTTCCACGAGGGCGTCACGGTCAGCCACAAATAGAATTTTGCGGGCCTGGTTCGCGCGCAGCAAGACATCAATCAGCCCCATTGCGGTGCGCGTCTTGCCGGTGCCGGTGGCCATGACCAGCAAAGCCCGGCGTTTGCCCTGCTCTAACGCCTCACTGATGCGCCGGATGGCCTCGTGCTGATAGGGGCGGTCCACAATCCGATTGTTGATGGGCATTTGTGCGGGTGGGGTGCCATGCTGGCGGATAAAGAGCAGGTTTTCCAAATCTGCCAGTGAGAAAAAGCCCGCCACCAGGTGCCGGGGGACACGATCCACTTCGAGGAAGTAGATTTCACTGCCGTTGGACAGGAAAACAAACGGAGTAAAGCTTTGATGTTTGGCAATTTCGCGGGCATAATAGATGCCCTGCGCCTCGGCCAGTTGGGGATCTTTGACGGTTCGTTTGGCCTCGACCACCGCCAACACTTCGCCATTTTCGCGGCACAGGCAATAATCGGTAACCCCGTCCCAGGGCTCGGTATCATACCCGGCAACCGGCATTTCCTGCTTGACCCGGCTGTGATCGCGGAGATACCAGCCGGCTTTTTCAAGGGCTGGATCAATTAATTGTCTGCGAGTTTGCGCTTCGTTGATGTTTTGCATTAGGGGTTCCCCGAATCCAAACAACAGTCAAAGACCTGGCAGCCTGCCAGTCTTGGTTTGATAAGTGAATCTTATACCAGAATCTAAAAAAGCACAAACGATATGGGCCAAAATGGCGGGGGTTTTAATTCGCGTACTGCGATAATACCTCAAAAGGGGATTATCGCAGTACGGATTAACAAACCGTCCCTGGGAAGATAGCTTCTCAGGGACGGGATTTACGACCCCATCTGTGTAAGAGATGTGCGCTACAAGCCGCTGTGATCAGCAGTGCGATTTCATCGATATAATATTTGAACGGATGAATTTTGATTTTCGTTCTTGCCGAAAGAATGGCCCCATACGTTTTAACCGCCGCCCTCGTACAGAGGGGGGCATAGCTTTGCAGGGGTTTAAGATCGAGCGTTGGATATTTCAACCCACGCCCTCGTGCAGAGGGCGGCAGCTGGTGGCGATGGAGATGGAGACGCCGCGGATATTTCAACCCACGCCCTCGTGCAGAGGGCGGCCTGATAAATTTTGTGCCCGTGAGTAAAACCTT
>DAOQTN010000636.1:0-1828 GCA_035340555.1 Anaerolineaceae bacterium
GTAAGTACCATAATAGTCCGCAGTCCATTCCGCCACGTTGCCCGCCAGATCCGCTATTCCTTCCGGAGAATTCCCAGCAGGGCGGCTTTGGACAGGAACGGGACCGCTTTCACAGAAAGCGCTGCCGGTAAAATAATTGACGGTGCCACAGCCTAGGTCAGTTGCTCCCCAAGGATAGGGGCGACGATCAGTGCCGGCTGCCGCTCTTTCCCACTCCGCTTCCGTTGGCAAACGTTTGCCAGCCCAGACGCAGTAGTCCGCCGCGCCTTGCCAGCTGACCTGCCGCATCGGCTGCCGCTCGGTTCCCCGCACTGGCAGGTAGCCATCCCGCACCTTTTCCACTGGTTGCAGCGGACTATAGTGATGGGCTCCAGCATACGATAAAAAGAGAGCAAATTCTTCGACCGTGACTTCGGTCGTATCCAGTTTAAAGGCCGAAAGCTGAACGGTGTGCTGCGGCTGCTGATCAACAAACCAGACATCACCATAAGCCCCTGGCGTTTCATTGGGGTATCCCATTAAAAAGGTACTGGCGGGAAAATCCACCATACGGGAAAGATCAACCGGTGGCGCCTTGGGTGCGGGGGCCTGCCCCCAGGCCAGGCTTGCCATGGTGGTACCGACGAAAATTCCGCATGTCCACAGACTTTTCATGGTTGACCTCCATTGAGAGTCTTACTCGAAAGAAAGTCCCACATCTGTTGATTCAACTGCGGTTGCCAGCGGTGTTTGACATTGGCAAGTCGCCAATAGACCACTTCCTGGCTATTCCAACCCTTGCGCTGGAGAATTTCAGCTATGCGATCCGATCGTGAAACGTTGACATCGGGATCATCCACGCCATGAATTAAAAGGATCGGCGTTTTGCGACCGGCGTAATGTTCCATCCGCTGATCATATCCAAATTCGGTAAATCCGGACTGCGAACACACCGCAGCAAAAACATCCGGCAACTCCAGGGCTGCAATCACCGACATCGCCCCACCCCGGGAATGTCCGGACGCGTATACCCGGTTACGATCGATGTTATGGGTGCTTTGTATGGTTTCCACCAGTTTCCGCAGGAACGTCACATCGGGATTGTCGTTGGGATGGGTGGTCCAGTTCCAGTCCGTCCACCAGGCCCACCGCATCTCACCCTGCGTGCGCCATTGCTGCTCCGCGTAGGCCACAATAAACCCATTCATGTCGGCGGTGCGTTGCAGTTGCGTAAAATCGGCAGCGATATAAATCCCCACCCGATGCCCCGGCATATTGATCAACAGAGGGGTTGGGCGAGATGGGTCATAATGAGTGGGCACAAATAGACGATAGTGGCGCGGTACCAACTCCTGCAGGTTGTGCCCCGACGGCACCAGGACCGTCCCGTCAATATGACCCGTCCGGTGCTGGTTGGACGCCGGGCCTATTGGCGAAGGATTCTCGAACGGGAAAACCCGCAGGGTTTCTTCGTCCCTATGCTCCGATGGAGAATCTCCAGCCCCCAACAATAACAGGAAAGGCAATATCAATAATGTTTTCCATATCCGTGTCATAAAACCCCTCATAAGATTCCTGTGCATGGAATGAGGCAAAAGCCCGGCAAGACCCATCAAAAATCATAGAACCTTTGGTCAATAACACATTGACTCCCCTACGGACAATGCACGAATAGGTGCATCAATCTCCGGGGTCGGTTATGGCAAAAATCCTTGCAACCACGACTGCACACTCGAAGTGTCGAGTCGATTCATCAGCGAGATCATTTCGTTTGGCCTGTCAGGATGACGGCCCGCAAAAGAATTGATACCCACCAAAACCTGCAACCCGTCTTCGATACGCAGGACGG
>DAOQTN010000637.1:0-1822 GCA_035340555.1 Anaerolineaceae bacterium
AGCGTCACTCGAGCAATGGATGTATGGGTACATCGATCAATCTGAGTTTGCTGACTAAAAACCACAACAGTACGACCATCATCCGGATTGAATTTGGCTCGCCCAGAAAGTGCGCACCCTGGACAAGGATTTTCCGGATGGGCACATGGTGGATGAGGTGCCTTAACGACGACTGTGGCTTGCTCCAAGCCCGGCAAATATGGCGCAACTACCTGCTTGACCTGTTGAAAGGCTTCGTCAGAAATCCTGGCAACGGACGAAGTATGACAATCATTTGACGCACTTCGATCACAAACGGTTTTTACAGACAGGGTTGATTTTGTTCGCTCAACGCCTTTGCTTGCTGAAATCAGCCCTTCTTCTGGTGCAGATAAAGGGTCACCCAACAAGATAAACGAGATCAGTGTCTTTTGATCTTCACCATCGAGATAACCCTGGCGCCGCATCAATTCCTGGGCAAATTGAACTTTGGCCTGGAGCAAAGCCTCACCAACGCAATGCCCGTCTCGCAGCAATTTCCAAAAACGGTAAGCCATTAAATCGGCCCCAGCTAACGGCATGGTGACCGCCCCATAGCTGGTACAGGTTGAGCCAACAAAGGCGTGTGCGCCAATCGATAAAAAGCGCAAAGCAATGGAAGAGGTCGTCGTTTTCTCGTCTCGCAGATTTGCGCCATAACAGGCTTCACTAAAAATCACATCCGGGCGATGTCCATTAGAACGAAGATTGGCGGGCGTCAACGCAACCGGATAATCGGGGCCGATTAGCGGGTCGTTGAGCGCTCGCTGACCAAACCATTCAGCAGAATCGGGGACGCCATGCAGGTTATAATACCCGAGGGAAGCGCTTAATGGCAAAGCATTTGGAAGACCAGTTGATTCTTGAGGAGGGGAAGCCAGCAGTGCTTTTTGCTGCCCGGCTGCGCGGAAAACCGCCTGCGAAGAGCGTCGCCATGCAGCGGCGGTGTAGCCGAACCCGGCAGTTTTGGGGCGCGAGAACAGCTTCTTAATATTTCTTTGCCACCAAGACGGATCAAACCAATGTATTCGCTTATGGCGGTCTTGATCGCTTGCCAAGAACTTACGGTGAAAGCGGATCGCCTGGCGGATTTGCTGCAGCACCAGTCCAGCATCTGCGCCACTTTCGCCAGGAAGCCGACCTACAGGCCATTCGGGGATATAGTAATTGGCGTCCTGGGTTGCGTAGGGGTTATCCGATAACACCTCTGTGTCTGGATCATCAAGGGGATTGGGAAGCCGATGGAACGGCACAATTTCCGGTCCGCCGACGATCAACAGAGCGCCAATCCGTTCACCTCGCTGCGCCAGTGAACGATCCAGGTCGACAAGAGCCAGTTTGAGCTTCCAAGGATCCTGCAAAGTTGACACGGGTTCCAGGCCACATTCATGAGCGATACTGGGGTTATCGGGATAAAAGACCATTGCGCCCCAGCCTTTGCGCTCCCGCACAGCCGCGGCAAGCTGGCGCAATTCAGCATCTAAAATAGCGGCGGTTTTAGCTCCATAGACCGACTTTAATTGCTGCTCAACAGAAAAAATGACATAAACCGGAAAACGGCCGTCTAGATGGGCCAGGCCGGGTTGTTTGATCCGTCGGGCAATTTGCTCAATCTCGGCTTCAGCGGCAACTACATCGTCAGAGGGGACGATCTTGGGAGGCATCTGTGGCATATTCAACGGGGCAGACGGTGAAGCCGGCGGAGCGGCGGGAAGCTGGTTCCAACCCAGCACAGCTACCACATCGGATGGCAAGGGTAAATCAAAATTGATTGCCATTTTCTCCGGCCAGAGGGTGCGGAAGG
>DAOQTN010000638.1:0-1819 GCA_035340555.1 Anaerolineaceae bacterium
CCCAGGCGGGGATTGCCCAGGAGGCCGCTGAACAAGAGCGGATCCGAACCGAACGGCAGGACTTTATCAAGTATGCCTGGGCCGTCACCCCGTTTGTCCTGGCTGCCGCCGTGTTGGTGTTGGTGACCATCGCCCTGGTCAACTGGGCGAACTTCAAGATCATCCAGCGTAGCGCTGATGGCAACCTGCCCCTGATCATCATTGGCAAAAACAAACTGGTGAGCGGGGACCGGGCGCTTGACCCGATCACAGATATCCAAAACCCCCGCCTGCCCCCGCCCAGGGATCAACGGCAGATTACCGAAAATGACCAGAAAGTGCAGGGGATTCGGGCCCTGGCTGCTGGCGGGACACAGCCCAATGCTGCACGGCGCATGATGCAGCGTCTGGTCCAGCAGCCGGACACGCCAGATCCCACACAATTACCCACCATCACCGTCATCGATGCTGCCACCGCCCGTCCGATGATCTCCGATGTTGTCCCGAGCATCTATCGGAAAACGGTCATTGATCAAGGCGAGGAGGAGATTTCGTCATGACGCATACAACACTCGTCAATCATCGTTTGCAGCGCCTGGCTCAAGGTGTGGCTGCCCGGCTGCCTGATGTCCTCTCCCGGCGCAAGCTGGAGCCGCATTTCAGCGGGTTTTACCTGACCGAATATGATGGTCTGGCCCTCCTGATTGCCGCCCTGGACACCAGCAAAGTCAGCCGGCTGGAAAGCTACACCGATGCAGATCTCATCCACCAGATGAGCACGGAAGTCGGGCATCCGGTATATCTTTCCAACCACGTGGGCCTGCGCTACGTCACCCTGCTCAGCCCTCCACCCAGCCTGCCCAAAATGGTCACCCTGCCCGTGGATACGCCCTCCGGCATATTTGCCCTGGGGGTGAAAACCGGCGGGCAGCCGGTCCAACTGGCCTGGAGCCGGATGGGACATATCCTGACCGCCGGAATGACCGGCTCGGGTAAAAGCGTCTTCCTGCGCAGCCTGGTGTTTCAGGCCCTGCGGGACGGGATGCAGCTGCTGCTGGCCGACATTGACCAGGCCACCTTCCCCATGCTGTCCGAGAATCCAGCCCTGCTGGCACCGCTGGCCACCAGCCCCGGCCAGGCGATTGAACTGATCGAACAGGCGCTGGCTGAGTGCGACAGCCGGGCGGCTTTGTTCAAAACCGTCGGCGGCTATCCCGAAAAGCTGGAGCAGTACAACGAGGCCGCCATCAAGACGGGGCAGCCGGTGCTGCCCCGGGTGCTGATCGTGTTGGACGAGTTCTCCGCCGTGGCCGCAGCTGCACCGGCAATCAAGGATCGAATTGCGGCGTTAGGCTGGCGGGGACGGAAATTCGGCCTGACGGTGGTCTTTGCCGCCCAGGAGTTTACCAAGGATTTGCTGGGCCCGCTGCGTGACCAGGTGAACCTGGCCCTCTGCTTCCGGGTCCGGAGCGCCGATATGGCCCGCCGGGTGAACTGCGCCGGCGCCGAACATATCCCGTCCAGCCGCCCCGGCCTGGCGTATGCCGACCGCTGGGGGCCCATCCAGACCTATTTTGTCGACCGGTCCCTGCTGGTCTCCGAAACAGCGGCTTTGCTCCCGGCGCTGACCGATGTCGAAAGGGCCTTGTTTGCCCGGGCCGCAGCTGACGATGGCCGGATCACACGCTCCCGCGTCGTGGCCTGGGCGTCGGTCAGCGAATGGCAGGCCCGACGCTGGCTGGAAAACTGGGCCCGGCGCGGCTGGATCGTCAAAGATCCCCAGGCCGCCAATGCCTTCACAGAAACGTCCAAATTGCGCATTTTACTCACCAACCCGCCA
>DAOQTN010000639.1:0-1811 GCA_035340555.1 Anaerolineaceae bacterium
ACACTGAAACCCGAGCACTGAAGCCCGAACACTGAAACCCGAACACTGAAACCCGAACGCTGAGACCCAAACATTGAAACCCGAACGCTGAGACCCAAACATTGAGACCCGCACCGCAGCTTTGGGCTGTCTCCTGCCGGTCATGGGATAATCGCGATGCCCAACTTCCTTGCCGGTGACATTGTCCTGCGGGACTACAAAATTGAGGCCTTGATCGGGACGGGCGGTTTTGGCGAGGTTTACCGCGCCCGGGACCTGAACCTGGATATCCCGGTGGCGCTGAAGGTCTGGCGCTGCGGTGCCGCTTCCGGTCGGACGCAGGATGAGGACATCCGCCGCCGTTTCACCCTGGAGGCCCGCCTGGGCCAGGTGATCAACCACCCCCACGTCATCCGGGTGTACAAATTCGCTCCCGATGAAGCCACGGGGCTGCTGGTGCTGGTGATGGAATATGCTCCCGGCGGCTCGCTGGCCGACCGGCTCCAGGAAGGCCCGCTGCCGGTGCCGGAGGCGCTGCGCATTGCCGTTCAAGTTGCCGCCGGATTGGCGGCGCTGCACGCCCAGGATGTGGTGCACCGGGATTTGAAGCCGGGTAACATTCTTTTTGATGCCACCGGTCAGGTCCGGGTGGCTGATTTGGGGCTGGCACAAACAGCACTATCGGGGATGTCGGTGTCGACCACCACCGGGGTGGATTCGGCCGAAGTTTTTCGGACCTCGCCCGGCACACCCGCCTACATGAGCCCGGAGCAGGAACTCGGGGTGCTCCACCTGCGTCCGGCATCGGACATCCATGCGCTGGGTCTGATCCTTTTTGAAATGTTGACCGCTCATTCCTACAAATCCCAGCCGCCGGGGACGCGGCTGCGCGCCCTGTGCCCGCAGGCTCCCCGGGCTCTGGAAGTGCTGCTGGCCCGAATGTTGGCGCCGGATCCGGCGGACCGTCCCTGGAACGGGGCGGCGGCCGGGGAGGCGCTGGCAAAACTGGCCGCCCAACAGCCTTCCGATCCTGACGCCCGACCCGGATTGCCGTGCCGGGCGGTCGCCCTGGTCGGACTGGGTGGGTTGGGCCTGCTGGCCGTGCTGCTGCTGCTCCTGACCCTGACCCGGCCCGGTGGATGGCTGTCATCCCGCACTGATCCGGAGCCGACCGCCACCCTGATCCTGCTTAATTTCACCCCGGAGGACCGGGCCGACCCCGCTGCCACCCGGGTTGCCGCTGCGGGGACCACCGGGGGGGACCCGGGAACAGCCGGGGGGGACTTGGGGGCAACCGGTCAAGCCGCCCCGCCAGTCCCGCCCGCCGCAAATGTCGCCCCCCTGACTGCGGCCAGTCCCTTCCCGGCCCCCACTGTCACTGTCCCGCCCACCGCCCCCCCCACCCCCGAGCCAGCGGCACCCCCCGCCTGTCTGGAAAGCGGGCAGGTGTGGGCCGCCCCGGTGGATGGGATGAGCCTGGTTTGTGTTCCGGCCGGGAATTTTTTGATGGGATCGACCGACCAGGATGTGGATGCCGCCTACGATGAAAAGCCGCAGCATACCGTTTACCTGGACGCCTATTGGATGGATCGGACCGAGGTGACCAACGAACAATTCGCCCGCTTTGTCGCGGCCACCGGTTACCGCACCACGGCCGAGGTGGAAGGCTGGGGCTATGTTTTCGACAGCCGCGGCCGGGTGGAAATGTCCGGAGCGGATTGGCGGCATCCCTTCGGCCCCGCCAGTGATCTCAGCGGCCGGTCCAGCCACCCGGTGGTTCAAGTCAGCTGGCAGGATGCCCAGGCCTACTGTGCCTGGGCGGGGCGGCAGCT
>DAOQTN010000640.1:0-1809 GCA_035340555.1 Anaerolineaceae bacterium
CATTCTATCTTCCATGATGTTTGACAGATATGCCGCCGAACCAGACCGATATATAACTCAAAATGCGTTTTATTCGGATGTCAGAAACCACTTGAAATTAATCAAAGAATTTCAGCCGGACGCAGAGCCCACCTCGGTAGCAGGGCAGCTTAAGGTCATTTTTGAATATTTCAGGCGTCTAGTGAGAGATGACAAGGATGTGTATCTCACTGGACCCACCTTGCAAATTTACGCATTTCCGTAGTAATCAGCAGAACATGGGTTAGGCTCTTCCTGCAGCGCATTGATTCATCCAACTTTCCAGCGATCACGAAAATGCGGTGCGCCCTTGAGATCCTGAGCTAGGATTACTCCCTCAAATCTGCTCATCCGCGCTCTCAAGGGCGCTGGGGCATTGATCAGAGCCAAGCCCAACTTTATCCTCTTGGCGGGCTGGTGGTGCAGGTGAACGGCAAGCCGCGCTGGATGGTAAGCCAGCGCGCAAGGTGATTATTGTGCCCGACCGGCTGGTGAATATCGTCGTCTGAGTTTGGATTAACAACATCGCCCGCGGCCGGGTATCCTGCCGTAATTATGTTCACAGGGCGAAGCACCCATAATGAATGCGCTGACACTTGATTTGCGCCGTGACCGGGATGTTTCGCCTCTGCCGTTATCCACCAAAGAGCGCGAATCCCGGGCAACCTTCATGCATCCCACCGCGCTCCTTCAGAATCAAAAAGAGACCGGCTGTATACACAACCGGTCTCTTTTACAATGTCTGGCATTTACACCTTGCGTTGGCGCCACATCACAAAACCCAGCCCCAGCCCAGCCAACAGAATCACAACCCCGATTATCCCAAGGATTGGCGACCTGCCAGCCGCAGCCGGGTTGTGCTCGCCAGGCGCGGCAGTGGAAACCTGCGCGCCAAAATCTATCGTGGCTTGTTCGCCAGCTTTAACTTCCAGCGGATAATTGGTAATGGTGGTGGGGTTGAATCCGTCCGGAATTGCCACGGTGATGTTGTAGCTGCCTTCGGGTATGTTGTCGAAGCACAGCGGGTCCACCTCATCCGGGTTGCCAGCCACCGTTGTCCCGGTCAGCGAAACCTTACCAAGCCGATCATTGATGCTAACCACGCCGCCGTAAAGATAAGTTTCGCCTTGCGTGCGCATGCCGGTGCCGTCCAGGTCGTTAAACAGTGCCACGCAAACCTTGGCAAAACCAGGTTCCGGGGTGGGCGTGGGGGTGATTTTTTCCGGAGCGATTGTGGCGGTTGGCATCGCGGTTTGGGTCAATTCCGGAGCCGCCACGGTCCCAAGCAGAATCTTGGTGCCAATAATCAGGTTGCAGCTTTCGGTCAGACCGTTCAGGCGGATGATATCGTCAATGGAAACATTGGTCAGCAGGAATATGCGCGTGCAGGTATCGCCTGCTTCCACGGTATAGTAAATGCGCCCTTCGGCATCAGGCGTGGGTGTCTGATAAACGGCTTGGGCGCTGGCAGAAAGGAATCCGGACGCGCTCCAGAGCAAGACTCCGGAGACAAGCGCGAGGATGATAACACTAAGCGGAAGGAGGAATGTTTTAGAGCTTTTCATTTTCACCTCTTATTCAGTACTACCATTATACTCAGATATCCAGCCCGGAAAAACCAACCGGGCGGCATAAATTTTTCTGTTACCCATCCCGGAATTTCAAAAATGGCCGTAAATAAGGCGCCGCAATTCTGCCGCGGCGTTCAACCCGCTCTGTTGATCATGCGCGGGCGGCAGGATTGGGTACAATTAAGAAGATGAAATCCAACCTCGCAAAATATCTGGCTGT
>DAOQTN010000641.1:0-1793 GCA_035340555.1 Anaerolineaceae bacterium
CGTCCAAGCCAGTGCCCGCACCGGGGTCCCCGGCAGGTCGTAAACCCGCAGCGGCCAGGCACTCATCACCGCCAGGGCTTCGCGAAACTGGGCCACTTCCAGGCGAAAGATGCCCGGATGGGAAAAAACCTGGGCCGGCGTCCAGTTTAAAATGGCTGAGGTGGCATTGGCCGGCAGATTGGTCAACAGTTTCGACCATTTCATGGCATCGGCATCGGCATAAATCTGGGGCTTGAGGCCGGCCTGATCAAACGCCATTAACAACCCAAATACGCGGGGGGTGTAGGCCAGGCCCACGCCGCGCAGGCGTTCCAAGACAATTTGACCAGGGCCCAGCCGGCCCACAGCACTGGTCACCGTGGCGGGAATCACGTTCGGAAATCCCACCAGGCTGCGCAGGCGGTTTTCATTTTCAACCCCATTCTGCAGGCAAATCATGGCTGGCAGGTCAGCGCGATAGGGACGCAGCATGTCCAATAAGGCTGGGGTGTCATAAGATTTTACTGCCACCAGGGCAAAATCATACGGCCCTTGTTCCAGGGCTGCTTCAATCGATTCCACGATTGTGGGCGTGGCTAGCCGGCGCTCATCGTGAGGCAGCACCAGTTTCAGCCCATTCCGCCGAACCTCGGCAGCCGTCTCAGGTCGGTCCAGGAAAACCACGTCCCGTCCGCTCAACATCAGGCTGCCGCCAATATATGTGCCAATGGCACCAACGCCAAAGCAAAGAAAACGCATCCGGGCGTCCTTTTCACCGCTGGGATCAAGAAGTTGTCGAATTACCAGTTACGGGCTCCACGTAGAAACACATCCCCGGACATGGGGCGTTTGCCGGCCGGCTGCAGTTCCAACAAAACCAGGCAGCCTGAAGCCGTGCCAATGGCCGGATAACCAGCAACAATGCCGCGCTGTCCCGGTGCCAGGTGACCGGTGCTGCTGACGGAGGCGCGTAAAACTTTTAACACCGTATCCGCCCAAAAGGTGTACGCGCCCGGCCAGGGCTGGTAGGCACGCACCAGTCGTTCCAGGTCCACGGCCGGTTGGGAAAAGTCAAGCCGGCCTTGCTCCTTCTCAATCATTGGCGCATAAACCGCCCGGGAGCTGTCCTGAGGCTGCGGTAAAACGCGGCCAGAAAGATACCCCGGAAGGGTTTCCAGCAGCAAGTCCGCTCCCAGGAGGGACAAGCGCTCACTGAGGAAACCGGCCGTATCTTCAGGGCCAATGGGCAGCGCCCGCCGGGCCAGCACCGGACCGGTATCCACCCCGGCGTCCAGGCGCATGATCGAGACACCCGTCTCGGCATCCCCGGCACGGATGGCCGCCTGGATGGGCGAGGCCCCCCGCCAGCGGGGCAGCAGGGAAGCGTGAACATTGACGCAACCCTGTGGCGGGAGATCCAAGACATTCTGGCGCAGAATCTGGCCAAAAGCCGCCACCACAATCAGGTCCGGAGCCCAATCCACCAGCCGGGACTGCGCCTCCGGCTCCTTCAGCCGCTGGGGTTGGATCACCGGAATGGACAAGGACTGCGCCAGCTGTTTGACCGGCGGGGACGCCAGCACCTGTCCGCGTCCGGCCGGGCGGTCAGGCTGGGTCACCACCCCCACCACCGGAAAGGCCGCGGCCAAACGAGCCAGGATTGGGACGGCAAAGTCGGGTGACCCCATAAAGACGATTCGGATATCCATGGCATAATTTTAACACATCTTCACCATTTCCAAGTCCCGTGCCCCACCGCAGTGTGCACGCAAAGGTTGTCAAGTAAAAGGAGCCTGAGGTAGGATAGGGGTTAC
>DAOQTN010000642.1:0-1792 GCA_035340555.1 Anaerolineaceae bacterium
CAAACTGGATGGACAAAAAACCCGGCCTTTTGGCCGGGCTTTTTTGTCGTCATGGGGTTGATGGAGCTGCAGCGGTCTTTGATCGGTCTTTTGATGCTTTTGAGGCGACGATCAACTGATCATTGGTTGACCATTGGCCGACCATTGGCGGCCGACCATTGGCCGACTATTGGGACCGTTCTTGGCCCGATGGTGCCGTCCTACAGATCAAAATACATTTGAATTTCGAACGGATGGGGGCGGGAGCGGATCTGCAGTTCCTCGGCGCGTTTGCCCCGCACCCAGGTGCGCAGCATTTCCTCGGTGAAGACGCCGCCCTCGAGGAGGAACTGGTAATCCGCTTCCAGGGCGTCCAGGGCTTCTTCCAGGGAGGTCGGCAGGCTCTTGATGGAGGCCCGTTTTTCGGCCGGCCAGGAGAAGATGTCATCGTCGATGGGGCCGAAGCCGGCCGGTGTGGGGTCAATCCGGCGCCGGATGCCATCCAGCCCGGCCATCAATTGGGCCGCCATGGCCAGGTAGGGGTTGCAGGTGGCATCAGGTGGGCGGAACTCAAAGCGCACCGTATCCGGCTGCGTGGCGTACTTGGGCACCCGGATCGCGGCGCTGCGGTTGCCGCTGGAGAAGAAGGCAGAGATGGGGGCTTCAAACCCGGGCACCAGGCGCCGGTAGGAGTTGGTGCTGGGGTTGGTGAAGGCAAGCACCGCCGGGGCATGGGTCAGCAGGCCGCCGATGTAGTAAAGCGCTGTCTTGCTCAGTAAATTGGGGCCCTTGGGATCGTAGAAGAGGTTGGTCTCGTCCTTCAGCAGCTGCTGATGGAAGTGCATGCCGCTGCCGGCTTCGCCGTACAGGGGTTTGGGCAGGAAGGTGACCGTCTGGCCGGCGGCGTTGGCCACCATTTTGCTGATGTATTTGATGATCAACGAAGCATCCGCTGCCGCCAGCAGACCCATCAGTGGGGTTTCAATCTCGCACTGGCCAGGTCCGCCGACTTCGTGGTGATGGTATTTGACAGGGACGCCCGCCTGTTCCAGAGTCACCACCATCCGGGCGCGCAGATCATAGGTCTGGTCGCGGGGCGGGATGGCGTGGTAGCCACCGTGAAGGGGCAGCAGGTGGCCGTCGCCGCCCTGCACGCTGTTCCACTGCCCTTCAAAGGCATCCACCCGGTAGCTGGCGGCGTTGACCGTGTTTTCGAGCACAACATCGTTGAAGACGTAGAATTCAAATTCGGGTCCCCACAGGCTTTTGGTTGCAAAACCCTGCTCCACCATGTAGGCCTCCGCCCGCTGGCTGACGATGCGGGGATCGCCGGCAAACAGTTCCTTGGTATCGGCTTCCACGGTGCTGCAGATGAAGCTCAAGGTGGGCATTTCCCAGAAGGGATCCACAAAGCCGGTACCCAGGTCAGGGATCAAGGCCATGTCCCCGGCTTTAACGCTCTTGAAGCCAACACTGGAGCCGTCAAAACCAATTCCGGCCTCCATTAATTCGGGCGTGAATTCGCTGGCTGAGATGGTGACATGATGCCAGCGTCCCCAGAGATCGCAAAACTTCAAATCAATCATGCGAATATCGTTATCGCGCACGAACGTTGCCGCCTCAATAAAGTCCTGGAACATGGTTTCTCCTTTTAAAATTGGTTTGTTTTTTGAAGGGCTGTTACAGCCTTACTTCTTCTTTCGGGTCAAGGCCCAGATTCCCACCCCGGCCAGGGCTGCTGCGGCCGCCGCCGCCGCAGCTGCGGTGACAACGGTTTTGGGTTCCATGCCGGGCATGACGACCTGCCCATCCC
>DAOQTN010000643.1:0-1785 GCA_035340555.1 Anaerolineaceae bacterium
CAACATGCCCGACGGCGAAATCTACACCGGGCCGGTGGAAGACTCCGCCAACGGCTGGGTACGCTTCACCTACCCGGCCATGTACGGCGGGCGGGCGGTTGAAGGTGTGGAACTGCACTTTGAAAAGGGTCGTGTGGTTCAGGCCACCGCCCGGACCAACCAGGACTTCCTGCAACAGATGCTGGACACCGACTCCGGGGTCCGCTATCTGGGCGAATTTGCCATCGGGACCAATTTTGAAATTAACCGCTACACCGGCAACATCTTGTTTGACGAAAAGATCGG
Source organism: Anaerolineaceae bacterium (assembly GCA_035340555.1). Lineage (GTDB taxonomy): Bacteria > Chloroflexota > Anaerolineae > Anaerolineales > Anaerolineaceae > JAGOFZ01. Next base: position 286 of record DAOQTN010000643.1, read on the forward strand.
CGGCACCTTCCATCTGGCCCTGGGCATGGGCTACCCGGAAACAGGCAGCATGAACCGCAGCGCGATCCATTGGGACATGATTTGCGACATGCGCACCGATTCCGAAATCCGGGTGGACGGTGAGCTGTTCTACCGCAACGGTGCTTTTGCCTTCTAATCAGTCGCCAACACACCCCCAAACCCAACTCAAAAAGGGACGGAATAACTTCCGTCCCTTTTATCTTTCCATCTTCCCCGGTTTTTCCCGGGAGTGGTGGACCGGTGGACTTGGCGGGCCTACCTGGTGGGCCTACTTGGCGTACTCCACCGCGCGGGTCTCGCGGATCACGGTCACCTTGATCTGGCCGGGATACTGCATGGTTTCTTCAATCTTCTTGGCGATATCGCGGGCCAGCCGGGTGGCGGCCAGGTCGTCGATATCCTCGGGGCGCACGATGATGCGCACTTCACGGCCGGCCTGGATGGCATAGCTCTGGCTGACACCCTTGAAAGAGGTGGCAATGTCCTCGAGGGCACGCAGGCGTTTGATGTACTGCTCCAGGTCCTCGCGGCGGGCCCCGGGCCGGGCCCCGGAAATGGCGTCGGCAGCTTCAGCGATGACGGCCTCAACGCTCTCCTGCTCAATTTCATGGTGATGGGCGGCAATGGCGTTGACCACCCGGGGATGCACACCGTAGCGCTTGGCAAATTCCGCCCCGATCGCGGCATGGGTGCCGTCGATATTGTGATCCATGGCCTTGCCCAGGTCATGCAGCAGACCGGAGGCTCGGGCAATATCCACATCCGCGCCCAGATCAGCAGCGATTACCGCGGACAGACGGGCAACTTCAACAGCATGGGCCAGCTGATTCTGGCCGTAGGAGGTGCGGAAGCGGAGCCGGCCCAAGACCCGGATGATCTCCGGGTGCAGTCCGGCGACCCCCGCCTCAAAGACGGCCTGCTCGCCAGCCTCGACAATATCCTTGTCCACCTCGCGCTGGGTGTCGTTGAGGATTTTCTCAATATGGGCCGGATGGATGCGACCGTCGACAATCAGGCGTTCCAGGGAGCGCCGGGCCACTTCGCGCCGGACGGGATCAAAACAGGAAATGGTCACCGCCTCGGGTGTATCATCCACGATGACATCCACCCCGGCGGCCTGTTCGAAGGCCCGGATGTTGCGGCCGTTGCGGCCCACAATGCGGCCCTTCATTTCCTCATTGGGCAGCGGCACCACTGAAGTCGAGACCGCGGCGACATGGTCGGAGGCGACGCGCTGGATGGCATCGGCTACAATCTCCCGGGCCCGTTTTTCGCCGTCCGAGCGGGCCTCGGCTTCAATCTGGCGGATAATGCGGGCCATGTCATCCCGGGATTCCTTCTCCACTTCCTGGAGCAGTTGGGTCCGGGCTTCCTCAACGGACATATTGGCCACTTTTTGCAGTTCGGCCAGTTTGTCCACGGCCATTTTTTCAATATCATTGGCCCGCTTGTCCAGCGCACTCTGGCGCTTGTTGATGG
>DAOQTN010000644.1:0-1784 GCA_035340555.1 Anaerolineaceae bacterium
CCAGCAATGCCAATCAGGCCGGGCAGAATCAATCCCAGCGCCCCGGCCGCGGTTCCGATGGCAGTGGCCAATAGCATCGCCTCCCCCAGCCGCCCCAGCTTTAGCCGGGCTTCCCGCATGGCGGTCTGATCCTGCCTCAACCCGTGGCTGTAGGCCGTGTTGATCAATTTAATGCTCAATAGGATCTGGAGGATCCACAAGGCAATGTTCATGATTGGTCCTACAAAGATTTCATCAGGCGACTTCCGCCACACTGAAACGATTATAGCGCAAAATCAATGCCAGGAGCGGCCGATTAATAACGGTCGTAGATGCGCTCGACCCGGGCATTAATCTGGCAGGTCACTTCATAGGTGATCGTCTTGAGCTCACGCGCCCACTCATCCACCGTGATTTCCGCAGCCCCGCTTTTCCCAATCAGCACCACCTCATCGCCAACTTGCGCCGTGGTTTCCGGCCCCAGGTTGACCATGCTCTGATCCATGCAGACGCGCCCCACAATCGGGTAAGAACGCCCATGGATCAGCACCCGCCCCCGGCTGGAGAACAGGCGGTTGAAGCCGTCCGCGTAGCCGGCCGGGATGGTGGCAATCCAGGTGTCTTCAGGTGCGATCCAGGTGCGCCCATAACCGATGCTCGTGCCGGCGCTAACCTTCTTGAGGAAGGAGATCCGGGTCAGGAAGCTCAACCCCGGCTTGAGGGGGATGGTGCGCGGGGTGCCTTCATCCGGGTAGAAGCCGTAAATCATGATCCCTGGCCGCACCATATCCAACCAGGCCGGGGCATGCCCCAGCACCGCGCCGGAATTGGCGCAATGGACCAGCTCAATCTTGCGTTCCAGGGTGCGCTCAATGGCCTGCACCCCGCCCTGAAAGCGCTCGATCTGAGCCCGCGTCCAGGTCGGGTCGGCCGAATCGCTGACCGGCAGGTGAGTGAAAACCCCTTCCAGCTGCAGGTGGGGGCAGTCGCGTTCGATGAAGGCCGCCAAGGCCGGTGCTTCAGCCACCGTGACGCCAATCCGTCCCATGCCGCTGTCTACCTTTAAATGCACGCGCGTGGTCAGCCCACTGCTGGCGCAAATCTCTTCCAGGGCAGCAATGTTGGTTTGTTCCGCCACCGCCAGTGTCATCTGACTGCGCACCGCGGCGTCCATCTCTTCCGGAAAGGCCGGGCTCAGCTTGAGGATGGGCAGGGCGATCCCCGCCTCCCGCAGCTGGAGGCCCTCCGGCACGGTGGCCACCCCGAGCCAGTCCACCCCAATCTGTTCGGCCATGCGGGAAACCGCCACCGCGCCGTGCCCGTAGGCATTGGCTTTGACGGCAATCAGGATCCGGCGCTGCGCTCCGACGGCTTTGCGAATCCCGTCGATATTGAAGCGGATGTTGTTGAGATGAATGCGGGCATGGGTTTGATACAGCATGATTTATTCTCGCACGACAACTTTCTGCATGTAGGGTGAGGTGCTGGCGGCCAGCAGGGCGCCGTAGTTGGGATAAAAGGCCACTTCATCACCCAGTTCCACCGGTGTCTGGGCCTCTTCCACATCCAGAATCAGGTGATCGCTGCTGCCCCCCAGCACGATGATCCCCGGGTCTTCCGGGGTGATGCCGTCCACCACCACGTCCTGGCGGCCAATATTGCAGATGGCCCGCCGGCGGATGCCGCGGTCGACATATTCCGGCGAACCGCCGAAGGCATCCTGTCCCCGGTTGCCGATCGGCACCGATGGTTTGCGCTCGACTTCGACGACTTCGGCGTAAATTTTAAATGTATCCTGCCGGGTG
>DAOQTN010000645.1:0-1775 GCA_035340555.1 Anaerolineaceae bacterium
GTGGAAATCTGAGGATATCCGCAACAAGCTGTTGATTTCGCTGTTGCTGCTGGCAATTTACCGCCTGGCAGCTAACATTCCAGTTCCTGGCATCAATCGTGCCGCTGTTGCCGCGTTGTCGCAGCAGACTGGGGCTGGCGGTAACCTGGTGAACTTGCTTGATCTGCTTTCTGGTGGAGCGGTATCCAGATTCTCTGTGCTTGCCATGGGTGTTTACCCGTATATCACTGCCCAAATTATTCTGCAACTACTCACGCCGGTTATCCCAGCGTTGGAGCAAAAAATGAAGGATGACCCCCGCGAAGGTCGTATCTGGATGGAAAAATGGACTGTTATTCTGACCATCCCGATGGCGCTCCTTTCGGCTTTTGGGCAAATCAATATCTTTAACTCCATGTTAGGTGGCAGCACGGTCATTGAGCAATGGGGCTTCACTGGAGCCCGATTGTTACCGACCGTTACCGCCATCATCAGCATGGTTGGTGGTACGATGTTTGGCATTTGGATTGGTCAATTGATCTCTGAATACGGCTTGCGCAATCAGGGTCTGTCGTTGATTATTTTTGCGGGTATTGTCTCGCGCTTCCCGGTTACGATTGCCCAGATGTTCAACTCGAAAGAGGCGTGGTGGGTATTTGCGGTGGTGCTGATCGTCTTTGTGCTGACGATCCTGGCGATTGTATTTGTCCAGGGCGGAAGGCGCAACATCCCGGTTCTGTTCCCAGGACGGCGGATCGGCAACCGTATGTCCATGCCAGTGCGCAGCCAACTGCCGCTGATGGTCAACATGGCCGGTATGATCCCGATCATTTTTGCCCAGTCATTCCTGACTTTCCCGGCGATTTTGTCTTCATTTTTTATCAATTCCCAAACCGTGTGGGTGAATAACGTATCCAACTGGCTTTATAGGGCCTTTGGTGGCGATACCTGGTGGTATCCAATTATGTTCTTCGTCCTGGTTGTTGCGTTTGCGTACTTCTACACCGACGTACTTTTCCAGCAGCAGAACTATGGCGATAACCTGAAAAAGCAAGGTGCTCAGATCCCCGGTGTTGTGCGTGGCAAACCCACGCAGGATTACCTGACCCGTGTCCAGCGGCGCATTACTCTGCCTGGCGCGCTCTTCCTCGGCTTGGTGGCAATTTTGCCCTACATTATGGGATACTTCCTGCCAGATAACAGTGCAGGTGTGCAGCTGATGCAGGCTTCTGGTCTCCTGATCGTAGTTGGCACCATCCGTGAGACGGTTGAGTTGATCGAGACCGAACTGCGCATGCACGGCTATGATGATAGGTTGATCAACTAAGCTGGAGATTATTAAAATGAATGAGAAAGCCACTTACATCGTCATGCTGGGTCCTCCGGGAGCCGGCAAGGGCACTCAGGCCAAGATCCTGGCTGAAAAGCTGGGTTTGGTACACGTTTCGACCGGAGATCTCTTCCGGGAGAATCTGAGCCAGGAGACTGAGCTGGGTAAGTTGGCTTCAAGCTACATGGCCAAGGGTGAACTGGTACCAGATGGTGTGACTATCGCCATGGTAAAAGAACGCCTTTCAAGACCGGATTGTGCCAAAGGAGCCGTGATGGACGGTTTCCCGCGCACGCCGGCACAGGCTGAAGCGTTTGAAACCCTTTTGGCTGAGATTGGTGGCAAGGTTGATTTAGTGCCTTTCATCAGCGTGCCAAATGATGTGCTGGTTGAGCGTCTCAGCGGTCGTTGGATGAGCCATGCCGGACGTGTTTATCATGCCCTCTATAACCCGCCCAAGGTTAAG
>DAOQTN010000646.1:0-1772 GCA_035340555.1 Anaerolineaceae bacterium
CACCGGCCCCGGTCTGGACCCTGGATGACGGTCTCTACGCCCTGGCCGGGATGGAAACCGCCCAGGAATGGCCGCGGGCGGAGGCGCTTTTAAAACAACTTGAAGCGGCCTACCCCGGCAACCCCAGGCTGATTTTGGCGCGCAAACGAATCGAGCAGGCTCTGGCGGCCCGGCGGGCGGCGGAGGAAAGGGCCGCCCGGGAGGCTGCGGAGCGGGCCCGGCAGGCGGAAACGGCCCGTCAAAAGGCGGAAACGGCCCGTCAAAAGGCGGAGACGGAAACCCGCTTGAAGCAGGCCGCGGCGGATCATGCCCGGCCGCAGGCTGGAGAAACGTCCCCACCGGCGGATCGGAGTCAGCGGACTTCCGGTCAATTGGTTTCCCGGCGCACCTTGCTGATAGGGGCCATTGCTGTGGGGCTGTTGGTTTTTTTGATGGTTTGCGGTCTGGGCGCTGCCTGGATGCTGGACGCGTTGCCAGGCAACCAACCCACCGCCGTCTCAAATATCACTCCCCCGCCCCCCTGCACAAATATTGGTCAAACCTGGACCTCACCGGTGGACGGGATGAACCTGGTCTGTGTGCCGGCCGGTGATTTCTTGATGGGGGCAGCGGATGGAGATGCTGATGCGGATGATGATGAAAAACCCCAGCACACGGTTTACCTGGACGCCTACTGGATTGATCAGACTGAAGTGACCAATGCCATGTTTTCTGAGTTTGTGGCGGCAACCAGATATCGCACCACAGCCGAAATGGAAGGATCGGGTTGGGCCTATATGGGCAGCGGATGGGATTGGGTTGATGGCGCCAATTGGAAGCATCCCTCGGGACCGGACAGCAAGTTAACGGACAAGGATCATCATCCGGTGGTGCAAATTAGCTGGGCTGACGCGGTGGCCTATTGTGAATGGGTGGGGAGGCGGCTGCCAAGCGAAGCCCAGTGGGAAAAGGCTGCCCGGGGATCAGGCGGACAAACCTATCCCTGGGGAGATCAGCTGCCCGGCTCCAAGACACTGAACTTTAATTTTGGTGATGGTGATACCACCGCCGTGGGCAGTTATCCGGATGGGGTCAGCCCGTCTGGGGCGTTGGACATGGCCGGCAATGTTTGGGAGTGGACCGCCGATTGGTACGACCGCGGCTACTATTCCAGCCAAACCACCTGGCGCAATCCGGTGGGTCCCACCCGCGGCCAATATCGCGTGGTGCGCGGTGGTTCCTGGTGCAGTAATTCTTTGGGGGATGTCAGCTCCAGCGGCCGTGACTGGAACGCCGCTGACGATCGGAGTGATCATCTGGGTTTTCGCTGCCTCATTGACGCAGCGCCTTAAAAAGTTGCTGTCATTTTTGGTCTTTTTCACTGACGCAAACCTTTTTGGTCAGACTGTATGGAATTATGGGTATCCGGGTAAATTGGGACGTCGGAAAGATTCTGACAACGCGTCCACACCCTGCACGGAAATCGATGGGGCTGTGTGGGCTGGATTGAACGTAAATTCCCGGATAGACTGCAGGACCCCACCGCTGGGACAACGGCTCAACCCGTCAAGAGAGCACCTGGACTGCAGCCGGCCAGCGAACACTGCAGCCCGGCTGGGGAAAAGCAGAGGATCGCGCCCGCAGTGCTTTTTGGGGGATGATATAATTACCCCATCATTCTACTGAACGGGGCCACCACAATGCCTGTCCATCAAGCGGGTGACATCATTTTACAAAACTACCAGATTGAAGCCTTCATTGGGGAGGGTGGCTTTGGGGAGGTCTACCGCGCC
>DAOQTN010000647.1:0-1770 GCA_035340555.1 Anaerolineaceae bacterium
GTACCAGTAATGCGCTGCATCTAAATACAGATAGGTGAGCTGCTCTGTCAACCGATTGAGCGCATCCCCAAAAGTGGCTGGGGTTTCACCAGGCTGTGCGCAGCCCAGTTTGACGCGCACTTCCAAAATACCGCGCGCCCGTTGCGCCCCAGTAGTGGGGGCGCTGCCAATAAAAACGGTACGGGCCACCCGGCGGCAGGCTGAGAAACGCCCCAGCGCCGGGTTCTGCTGATCCAGTATCAAGGTTCGGCTCTGACTGCCATCTACATCTTTATCCAGCACAGCATTCCAACCATCCGGCAGGTGGCGTGAAAATTCTGTCCGCACAGTCTGGCTGTCCAATGGTACAGTTCCAGGTTGAATCATTAGTGATGAATCCCCGCGCATCCACAATTCATGAATCACCGTTGCCATCAATCGGAGCACGCCGCGGGTTAGCTGGAATCGCTCCAGTGTTGACCAATCCTGGTACAGGCGATCAAACAATTCCGGATGGATCGGATAGGCCGCTTTTAGTCGTTCTTCGTAAGTCAGCTCATAACATTCGGGTGGAAAGTCCCCCCTGTTCTCGCTGTAGAGTGTGGCATACGCCTTGCAAACTGCATTCCGTTGTTCAATTGCTTTATCATTCAAAGGTTCAAACAGGCGGCGGCGAACGATTTCAAAGGCTTCTTCTGCCGATGCCGGTTTCCAGATAGCTTCTACTCTGCTAAATACGTTGCGAATTCGTCCCAATGCAAACTGCCCATTTTCACCGCCCACTTCGATTTCTGATGCCGGAATGGCGGCCACTACAAGGGTATGCTTTGTAGCTTTGGCGGCTTCGGTCAGAGATTGCACGAATGACATATTTGCATCGAAGGTGCCGGCAGGCAGGCCTTCTTTACCGATGAGCATGCGAGCATATACCACCCATTCATCAATGAGTACTAAAGCTGGGCCAAACCTTTCAAATAAATCTATTAATTTTTTGCCGCCCGGGCTGACTCCCTGCCGATCTGCTTCAGCAACCATGTCATAGCCCTGTTTGCCGCCAAGTTGCCAGGCCATTTCACCCCACAGGGTATGAATTTCGGTCCCGTCTGATTTGGCCCAGGGGCTGTCTACTGCCAGATGATTGCATGCCAGCACAGCCCATTTGACCTTGGGCAGTGGGGGATTACTGCTTCCCATCAGTTTGGTGATTTTATCGATTCCGCTGATCTCGCTTGGCTCAATCTGACCGCCAAACAGATGGTACAACGCCAGCATGGAGTGGGTTTTACCGCCGCCAAAATTAGTTTGAAGTTCTACAACCGGGTCGCCGCCGGTTCCGTTTAACCGGAGCCAGGCGCGCGACAGTAACTGCGACAGTCCTTCGGTAAAATAAGTTCGCTCAAAAAATTGTTTTGGGTTGGCATATTCAGCGCTGGCACGCCCCGTGATAACCTGATAGAGATCCGCTGCGAATTCGGCTTGTTGATACCGCCCGGCTGATACATCGGGGTGAGGAGTTGCAATCTCTCGCCACGGTCGCAGCACGGCAGAGCTTGGCCGGGTTTGAAAGAGCGCAGGCGTAGCGCGCCGATCCTGGTCATTGATCTCAATCATGATGGCCTGGGCTGTTTCACCGGTCTGAGCCCGCTGTGGCGCAGCAATCATTTCCAACAGCTCGATTGGAAGATTTTCGTTTTCTGCGACGGCGGCGCGCACTTCTTCGTCGTCGTGTGAGGCAAGCCTGGCCAGAATCGCCGACGGTGTGGCAGGATTTGTTGCAATGCGTTCGAGTAG
>DAOQTN010000648.1:0-1770 GCA_035340555.1 Anaerolineaceae bacterium
GATCAAACGCCAACGGAGCAAAAACCGACGATCCCGACCAAAACCATCACTCCGACTGCTGCTCCAAAACCTATTAAAGTGATCACTGCGGTTCCCAAGAATGCCGTTGATTTAATCGCCAGGCTTAAATGGTCTGATGATGAAGAATCTCATCCAACGGTATGGCTGCAGTTAATGCGCTCCGTCGCCGGTGGCTTGCCCGAACCCGCGGCAGGCGCCGCGATTATTGAAATGGAGGATGGCAAGCTGCTTACCCGCTGGCTGGCCATGCCTGAAGCCGATGGGTCTGGTAAAACCTATTTTTATTTCATTCGTCAGGGTATCTACGACAAAGAAACTGATGAATTCACCGCCCAGAACCCCATTGGTTACGAGAGCAAATTGAGCCTCGACGGCATGACCATCACAAACTCGCTGATCGGAGCCTCAACATCTACGCCCCCCGTCAGCTCAACCCCAGTCGCCCCCATTATCACCACACCGGCGCCAACTGGGACGCCCTTACCCATAGATGGTCCGATTGAGGCTACCAGTATTCCCCTGCCAATCGAGATTACTAAACTTCCAGGCCCCACAGCTACCCTCGAACCGACTCCAACCCCTGAACCAACCCCAACTCCCACGCCAACACCAACCTCAACCGAAACCGAAATTCCCAGTATTACAATCGTGCCGCTGAACAAAACAAGTCCAGTTGAGGCAGAATTAGAATGGGTTGTCGACCTTGATGGTGAATTGCCAGCAGAGTTTATCGACACACTTTCGGTCAAGCCAACCGTGTGGTTCCAACTCTGGCAAACCATCGCTGGAGAAACTGAGACAACGCTTGTCGATGGCGCCGGACTGATCAAGATGGTGGATGGCGTTACAAAAGCTTCGTGGGCTGATATGCCAGTCATGACCGCAGAAGATCAGCTGATCAGCTATTCGGTCAAACAAGTGGATGAGGAGGGCAACCCCTTAAAACTCGCCCTTTTTGATACCGTTGAAGCAGGGCTGAAAGTCGTCAACACTTTTCGGCCTCCTGCCACCCGCACGGTTGTCGCAGAACTGCAATGGCGCGATAGCGAATTTCCTGATGAAGCGCTGTCCGCAGACGCGTTCGGTTCACTCATCCCATCCGTCTGGTTCGAACTCTATCGCGCGGTGGGGGAAGACGCGCCACTCCTGGTCCCAGAAGCGCCTCGAAAAGAACTCGCGCCTGGCGTTTACAGCGTCAGCTGGGAAGAAATGCCAACTCTTGACAGCAGCGGCAAGCTTTATACCTATTCGGTAAAACAGGTTGATTCGCTCGGGAATGAGTTTGTACCCAAACTATTTACCAATGCCACCGAAGGTTTGCGTTCAATAAACACCTATCATGAAGTGTTGATAGACGAACAGCTCGATGGTTTCCCGGGCAGTAAAGATGCCGGGCCTCACTCTGTGTCCTACTCGTTCATTGCCGCTCTGCCCTTGCCACGCGATGTTGGAGTCCAATCTTTTCCAGACAATATTAATCCCGGTGAAGTTCAGACTGATAAAACCGCCACTCCTGTAGAAGGCATGGTCAATACATGGGATGTGACCCTGTCTATCCGCGCGATGGACGTGATCAAAACCTCTGATATCGTCCTGGTCATCGATCGTTCGGGAAGTATGGCCGGGGATAGATTAACAAACGCGAAAGCCGCCGCGATTAATTTTATAAACACCTTGCTGCCTGACGGCAACACCACCACGCGCATTGGCATTGTCTCCTCGTGGCTCCAAATTGGTGGAGCATGTGGA
>DAOQTN010000649.1:0-1755 GCA_035340555.1 Anaerolineaceae bacterium
ACTGAAGGTCTGAAGACTCTGGCCGCCGGTACCAATCCCATGCTGCTCAAACGTGGCATTGAAGCCGCCTCCAAACTGGTTGCCGATGAAATTCGCAAGCAGGCCATCGAAATCACCACCAAGACAGACATTGCCTCGGTGGCCACCATCTCGGCGCAGGACAAGGAAATTGGCGCCCTGATCGCGGATGTGATGGACAAGGTCGGCAAAGACGGCGTTATCACCGTTGAAGAATCCAAGGGCCTGCAGTTTGAAACCGAATACGTCGAAGGCATGCAGTTCGACCGCGGTTACATCTCCCCCTACTTCATCACCGATCCCGATCACATGGAAGCCGTCATCCAGGAACCCTACATCCTGGTCTACGACCGCAAGATTTCGGCCGCCGCCGACCTCGTGCCGGTGCTGGAAAAAATGATGCAGCTTGGCAAACGCGAACTGGTCATCATCGCCGAAGATGTGGATAGCGAAGCGCTGGCCACCCTCGTGTTGAACCGCATTCGCGGCATCCTGAACGTACTGGCCATCAAGGCCCCTGGCTTTGGTGATCGCCGCAAGGCCATGCTGCAGGATATCGCCGTCCTGACCGGCGCCACCGTCATTTCCGATGAGATGGGCCGCAAGCTCGAGACCGCCACGGTTGCGGATCTGGGCCGTGCCGAAAAGGTCGTGGCCGACAAGGACAACACCACCATCATCGGTGGCAAGGGTGAAGAAGGTGCCATCCATGCCCGCATCGAACAGATCCGCGTGGAAATTGATAAGAGCACCAGCGATTACGATCGCGAAAAACTGCAGGAACGGCTGGCCAAACTGGCCGGTGGTGTGGCCATCATCCGCGTGGGCGCTGCCACTGAAACCGAACTGAAGGAAAAGAAGCACCGCGTGGAAGACGCCCTCTCCGCCACCCGCGCGGCGGTGGAAGAAGGGATTGTGCCTGGTGGTGGCGTCGCCCTGGTGAATGCCATTGCCGCCCTGGACAAACTCAAACTGGGCGTTGAGGACGAGCAGATCGGCGTCAACATTGTCCGCAAGTCTCTGGAAGTTCCGATGCGGCGCATCGCCGAGAATGCTGGCATGGAAGGCTCTGTGGTGGTGGAGAACGTGCGCCAGCAGCAGAAGAAAACCAAGAATGCCCACATCGGTTTCGATGTGCTCAGCGGTGAATACATTGACATGGTCAAGAGCGGTGTGATTGATCCCGCCAAGGTGACCCGTGGCGCGCTGGAAAATGCCGCTTCGATCGCGGCCATGATCCTGACCACCGAAGCTTTGATCACCGATGCACCGGAAAAGGACAAACCCGCCCCGGCTCCCCAGATGCCTGATTACTAAATCGGCAACTGAATACTCCGTAGTAAAGACAACCCCCTCCCCGAGGGGGTTGTTTGTTTGAAAGCTGATATAATGCAGCTATGCGCCGCCCCATGCTGAAAACTCTCTGGAAACCGCTGCTGGTTGGTCTTGGTGCGACAATATTGATTTTATGGCTGGCCTTTGCGCCACCCGGCCTGCTGGGGAAGGCGGACGCCGTGGGCTATGCTGTTTGCCACCGCATCGCAGAACGCTCTTTCATGCTGGGCGATCGGGCCCTGCCGGTGTGCGCGCGCTGCTCGGGGACATTTCTGGGCGCGCTGCTGGGACTGATTTATCAACTACCGCGCGGCCGGCGCGGGGGGTTGCCGCCGGTGGGCATCCGCGTTTTCCTGGGTATCCTGGCCCTAGCTTGGGCATTTGATGGTTTCAACTCCTACA
>DAOQTN010000650.1:0-1753 GCA_035340555.1 Anaerolineaceae bacterium
TATGACAGTTGAGGTTGTAGGATTGGCATCTACTTTAAAGGCAGCGATAGCCCCCGAAGAGGTGACTGTGATTGTGGCTGGAGCACTCTCCATGCTGGATCAGTTGACCATCGATGGGATCCGGGTCACCGTCGACCTCACCGGGCTGTCCCCCGGAACCTACCAACTCACCCCAAATGTGGAGATCACAATTCAGAATTTGCGGGTAGAATCGATACTTCCAGAAACCGTGGAGGTGGTGATCAGCAGCGCGCTCAGCCCCACCCCCACACCCCGCAGATAACAAGGAGCTTGGTTATGCGCAAACCCGTGGTGGCCCTGGTTGGGCGTCCCAATGTGGGCAAAAGCACGTTATTTAACCGTCTGGCCGGAGAGCCGCTGGCAATTGTTGATGACACCCCCGGCACGACCCGGGACCGATTGCTGTCTGAAGCAGAATGGAACGGCATCCCGTTTCATATTGTCGACACGGGTGGAATCGATCCCAGCACCGGCGGCAGACAACCGCTTTCAATTGGGTCGGCTGACTTCATTAAGGAGATCCGCACCCAGGCCCAGGTGGCCATCCAGGAGGCGGATGTGGTTTTATTCATCACGGATGCCATCAGCGGTGTGACCCCGGCCGACCTGGAGGTGGCTCAAATCCTGCGCCGCAGCCAGAGTGTGCGGGATGGAGAGCCCTACCCACCGGTGCTGCTGGTGGTGAACAAGGCGGACAGTTCCCAACTGCGCAGCGGGGCACCCGAATTTTATGAACTGGGGATGGGCGAGCCCCACCCCATCTCCGCGATCCACGGCACCGGCACAGGGGACATGTTGGATGCCCTGGTGGCGGCGTTCCCCGAGCAGGAGGCCGAGGAGGAGGACGACTCCGTCAAAATCGCCCTGGTGGGTAAACCGAATGTCGGCAAATCCAGCCTGCTCAACCGCCTGGCCGGTGAGGAACGGGCCATTGTCAGTGACATACCCGGCACCACGCGCGATGCGATTGACACCCGGTTAATTTTCAATGAAATGCCAATCACCCTGATCGACACCGCCGGCATCCGGCGGCGGGGCAAGGTGGAACCGGGGGTGGAAAAATACAGCGTCATTCGGTCCATGCGGGCCATTGAACGTGCAGATGTGGCACTGTTGATGATCGATGCCCAACAAGGGCTCAGCGCGCAGGACGCCCATATTGCCGGCTTCATCCTGGAAGCCTGGAAAAGTGTGGTGGTATTGGTCAACAAATGGGATGCAGTTGAAAAAGACAACGATACCATGAACCAATTCACTGCCAAAATTCGCAAGGATTTAAACTTTTTGGATTTTGTCCCGATCCTCTACATCTCGGCCAAGACCGGGCAGCGGGTGGACCAGGTCCTGCCGTTGGCCCTGCAGGTGCAGGAGGAGCGCCTGGCGCGGGTGACCACCGGCAGTCTGAACCGGATCCTGCAGGCTGCCCAGGACCTGCACTCGCCATCGTCACGCACCGGCCAGCATCTGCGGCTCTTCTACGCCACCCAGGTCCGCAGTGATCCACCCACCTTCCTGATTTATGTAAACAACCCGAAACTGGCCCACTTCACGTATCTGCGCTTCATTGAAAATCAACTGCGGGCTGAATACCCTTTTATCGGCACCCCCATCCGGATTGTGCTGCGGGCCCGCGAGCACTAATTGCTTGACGGGGCGGACAAGGCATAGTATAATACAAACCTTGCTGCGGGGTAGAGCAGAGGCAGCTCGTCGGGCTCATAACCCGGAGGTC
>DAOQTN010000651.1:0-1732 GCA_035340555.1 Anaerolineaceae bacterium
ACACCATGAACGGCGAAGCCCGCGACTACGAGCCGGACTTCATCGTGCGCATGCAGTTGGCCAAGGGGCAACTGCTCCACCTGATTCTGGAAGTGAGCGGACGTGACCGCAAAGACAAGGCTGCCAAGGTGGCCACTGCCCGCAGTTTGTGGATTCCGGCCATCAATAACCATGGCGGATTTGGCCGCTGGGCTTTTATTGAGATTACCGACCCCTGGAATGTCAAAACATTGGTTCGTCAATTTCTGGCGGGCCAGCCGGTTGACGGCATTGAGCCCTTATTGAGAGCAGGATAAACCCTCATGAAACCATCTTTCAAAGCACTATCTGTCGCTCTGATTGTTCTTGTTGGGCTGTCTACAATTGGATGTCTGTTTGTCACCCCGGCCACAACTGATCAGCCAACCCCGGTCCCGCCGTCATCAAACCCGATTGAAGCGCCAACGGCTGCCTCGCCGCGATCTATGCTTCCGGCAGATGGGTTGGTGGTATCGGCCCTCACCGATGCAAATGGTCAGGCGGTGTTCACCGACCCGGTTGATTTTCAGCATGAGGTTACGGTCTCGGTTCAAGATGGCTCGACACAACAGCCGGTTGCGGGCGTTAATCTCTGGTTGAAAAGCAGCGGGCAGGAAATCCTGATTGTTGCCGTGGACCCGAGTGGAACTTATGTCTCGGCTGTCCAGGAATACAACTATGCTGACCTGACCCGCGAAACTGGCGGCGGCAACCTTGCCGCCCTGGCGCCAGCGCCCCGGCAGGTTATCCCGGTTGTGGTATTGATCGCCCTGGTCAGAGCAGCGATGCTGTACGAAGATATTTCAACCTACTACGCTGCGCTCAGCGATCTGCCGGGAATCAGCCGCTGGTCTTTCCAACAAAATGAATTTTGCATGGCAAACCCCAACAAAGACCAGTTGGATAAATATGCCAGCGCCATCATCAGTGCCATCCCCCTGCCCGACTTTCTGGCAAACAAGGTGATGCTGCGCCCGGTGAGAGAACTTTTGAGCCGCTTCATTGAAGAACGGTTGATCATGCTGACAAAAGATGTCGTTGCCGAAAACATCAGCGAGGTGATGGAAACAGCGGTGGGCCAGGCGATTAATGACCAGCCGCCAGCCATTATCCACTTCACAATTTTTGGCGTTACGGGCGGCATCCCCGATATTTTGATCCCCGACGGCTATTGTTTGGAACCGCTGGTTCGCAGCGATATCTACTCCGTCTTAAAATGGACCAAATATGGCACGGATTATCAGAACACCTATGCGCTTGCATCCATCTCGGAAGGCGCAGATGCCTACTGGGGAATCCTGTATGCCAATCAGCTCGAGGGTGGCAGCCGCCAGACCCAGGCCCAGTTTTTACAGGACGTTGCGCTGCGATTCCCGGCGCAGCCAACCTGCACGGGTTTCATCGTTGATCAGAATGTGGCCTATTACTGGTCAGATGGCTGGACCCCGGCCTGGCAGCTCAATGAAAGCTGTTATGAGGTTTGCAATCCCTTGAATCCACCCCACACCAGTTCAACCAGCGCATTTGTATTCAAGAAACTGGATAACTTCTGGGAACTTCAGGGTGTATACATGCAACCCCCTGATGTCCTGGTGAGTGCCTATAACTATACGTTGCAGTCTTGCAATCAGATTCCATAAAAGCCCAATCCTTGCAACTCCCCTTTTCTTAATGAGTGTGCCCCATGCCTAAAAAACCTTCTTCCCCCACCCCC
>DAOQTN010000652.1:0-1729 GCA_035340555.1 Anaerolineaceae bacterium
TCCCTCTGATGACCCGCCAGACCACCCTGGGCGTGCTGTGGGCTGGCCGCCGCACCGCCATGATCGAAAACGAAGTCCGCCTGCTCAGCGCCATTGCCGATATTTCGGCCAACGCCATCCACCGTGCCACACTGTATGATGAACTGATGCGCGCCTACGATGCCACAATTGAAGCCCTGGCCAAATCTTTGGAACTGCGCGACGAACCCACCGAAGGCCACAGCCAGCGCGTGGCTGATCTGACGCTGCGCCTGGCCCGTGCCATGGGCATGAGCGAACCCGAACTGATCCATGTCCGCCGCGGTGCCTACCTGCACGATATTGGCAAAATAGGCATCCCCGATTCCATCCTCCAAAAAGAAGACGCCCTGACCGAAGCCGAATGGACGGTCATGCGTATGCACCCGCTCTATGCTTACAAGCAGCTCTCGCCAATTGCCTTCCTGCGCCCTGCATTGGATATTCCCCACTGTCATCATGAGCGTTGGGATGGCTCTGGCTACCCGCGCGGCCTCAAAGGCGAAGAAATCCCCCTGGCCGCCCGCATCTTTGCCGTGGTAGATGTCTGTGACGCGCTGATGTCTTCCCGCCCGTACCACGAACCCTGGTCACTTGAGCAAACCCGCCAGTTCATTCGCGAACAGGCCGGTGCCCAGTTTGACCCGCGGGTAGTAGAAGCCTTCCTCCAATTGGATTTATAATCCCATCATGTCTGTGGCCTCTGCTGTTCATTCCTCGCGCCCACTGATCCGCTGGCCTTATTGGCTGATTTTTGCGCTCTCGCTGGCAGCCTCGCTGGTCATTTATATCGCCATCTTTTTCATCCCTGCCGGGCTGGTGCAGTGGCTGGATCGCCCGCTGCTCAGCCTCTATCATCTGGATCTGGCCTATCCCGGTTTGCAAACTCAGATGATTGCCGCCTTTGCCGCCCTGGCGCTGTTGAATGCTGCCGGTTACTGGGCAGTGCGCCGGTTGCAAGGCCCGGCAGCCTGGGCGCTGGTGCTGGTTGGCGCCTTGGGCTTTGCCCTCATCCTGCTCTATATCTATCCGTTTGGCGCGGCCGACATTTTTGACAACATTGTCCACGGGCGCATCCTGGGTGTTTATGGCGATAACCCCTTTTTGAATCTGGCTGCCGAATATCCCACCGACCCCTTCTATAATTACATGTGGTGGCACAAGTCCCCCTCGGCCTATGGCCCGCTCTGGGAGCTGCTGGCTGGCCTCACAGCTTTCCTGGCTGGCAATGGTCTGGTGAGTAATGTTATCGCCTTCAAATTGCTGCCGGGCTTCTTCTGGCTCGGCTCCACCGTTTTACTGGCACTGACGTTGCGGCGCCACAACCCTGACCGGGCCCTGCCCTATACCCTGCTGTGGGCCTGGAACCCGGTGGTCTTGTTTGAGACCTTTGGCAATGGGCATAACGATATTGTTATGGCTTTTTTTGTCCTGGCGGCGGGTTGTGCCATGCTGCGGCGGCAATTTGTGCCTGCCATTCTGGCGCTTGCCGCCGGCATTTTGATTAAATTCGTCCCGGCGCTGCTGGTGCCACCCGCGCTGGTGGCTGTCTGGCGCCTGCTGCCCGATTTGCGTTCACGCTTGCGTACCTTTGCGCTTGGGGGCGGCCTATCCGTTTTATTGGCAGTGGCCTGTTACGCCCCATTTTTCACCGACTTTGATCATTTCTATCTGGCGCATCAACAAACCCTGTTCACTGCTTCGCTCCCTG
>DAOQTN010000653.1:0-1726 GCA_035340555.1 Anaerolineaceae bacterium
CCACCCCCATCAGGATGACCCCGCCGGCGGCGGTCATTTCCGTCATCATCACCGGGGTGACCACCGCCTGGACCTGGACAGCCAGCAGGGTGATCGCCCCCTGGTAGACCAGGATCGGCAGGGCACTGAACAGCACCCCCACCCCCAAACTGGAGGCAAAGGCCAGGGCGATAAAGCCGTCCAGGATGGACTTGATCGCCAGCGTGGCGTAGTCCCCGGTAACCCCGTCCTGGATGGCCCCCAGGATCGCCATCGGGCCGATGCAGAAAATGAGCGAGGCGGAGAGAAAACCGCGCACAAACCGGCTGCCGGTGGCCGGTGCCCCGGCGCCATTGGCGGTCTGGGGGGAAAATTTCCGCTCCAGCCACTCCCCCAACCGGGCCAGTCCAGCTTCAATCTGCCACCACTCGCCCAGCAGGGCGCCGATCAGGATGGCCCCCAGCACCAGCAGGGCATTGGCGGTGGTCAGGAACTGCTTGAGGGCATAGGCCAGGGTGAACAGGCCCATCCCCGCAACCACCGTCTGGCGGACCCGTTCGGGCAGGCGCGGCCCCAGCAGCAGGCCGATCGCCCCACCCACAATGATGGCCACCACGTTGATGGCGGTGCCCATCAGTCCGGCTCCTGCCGGGCCAGGGTCGCCGCGCCCCCGGCGGACTGGACGGCGGCCAGCTCCAGCACAAAACAGAGCGAGGAAAGCCGGTTCAGGTAGGCCAGCAAATTGGTGTTGGTGATGTCGCCCCGCGCCAGCAGTTCGGCCACCCGGCGCTCGGCCCGGCGCACAATGGTGCGCGCCACCGATAGCGCCGCCCCGAGCCGGGTATCGCCGGGGACAATGAATTCGCGGGGCATCTCAACCCGCGCCACCCACTCATCGGTGCGCTCCTCCAGCCAGGTCACCTGGGTGGTGTCAATGCTCAAAAAGCGCTCGGCATTTTCCGGTGTGGCGGCCACCTCGGCCATCAGGCGGTAGAGCGACCGCTGCAGCTGCAGCAGCAGTTCGGTCAAAGGCGGCGCGGCCAGGGCCCGGGCCTGGCCCAGCGCGGCGGTGGCTTCATCCACCGCCCCCAGGGCCTCCATGCGCAGATCGTACTTGGGCACCCGGCCTTCGCCCAAAACACCAGTCGTGCCGTCATCACCCCGGCGGGTATAGAACTGACTCATGGCTCACCATCCTCGATAAAGATACCAAAATTGTTCCGGCGGAAAACCGGCCGCCAGATCCGGCTCCCAGACAAAATCGCCCGCCCGCGTCAGCTGCTCCAGCCGGCGGTCAGCCAGCGCCAGTTGGCGCCCCGCCTCCGGCGGCGGGAAGCGCAGTTCCCGCTCCAGCAGCGTCACCATGACCCGCGGCGCCACAGCGGCGGCATACTCCGCCCGGGAGACCCCCTCCTCCCGTACTTCCTGGCTGAACACCACCCACTGGCGGATCCGCTGCGGTAGTTCCTGGCCGGCCCGGCGGGTCACCAGGGCCGCCCGGCGCGCCAGCACCTGCGCCAGTTCAGCCGGCAGCACCTCGCCGGCGGCCGTCAGCCGGGCTTGGGAGAGCAGCAGTGCCCCCAACGACAGGCGCGGCCAGCCAGGCACCGCCGGCAGCAGGCGGTGAACCTGATCGGATTTGAGAAAATCTTCCAGTTCCACCAGGGCGGCCGTGATGAAGTCCCGGTCAGCTTGAAGCTGCATGCACCCTCCTGTTGCCCCGGGTTACGGGGTGGGCCATTATCTC
>DAOQTN010000654.1:0-1725 GCA_035340555.1 Anaerolineaceae bacterium
TCATCGGTACCGGCGTGGTGTTCAACGACCATCACCAGGCCAAAGGCAAGGAGGTTGGTGACCAGATAAGAAATCAGGTAATAGATGGCTCCAGCAGCGCCAATTTCATTGTTGGCAGCCACGCCCACCAGGATATATCCCGCCTGAGCGATGGAAGAATAAGCCAGCAGGCGTTTGAGGCTCTTTTGAGCCAGCGCCAGCAGGTTGCCAATGGTCATGGAGGCAAGGGACAGGATGATGATCACTACTGGCCAGAAGCCACTAACAACGGGGAAAATGACTGCCAGGGCGCGCAGTAAAATCACAAAGCCGGCAGCCTTGGAAGCCGTGGAAAGAAAGCCCGCTACCTGGGTCGGAGCGCCGTGATAGACATCGGGCGCCCAGAAATGGAACGGCACCGCACTGATTTTGAAGGCAAAGCCAGCCAGGGCCAAAAGCGCAGCTATTGCGGCAGTCAGGAAGGGGACATCTCCGGCAGACAGGGCTGCACCCAGGGCGTAGAGGTTGGTCACGCCGCCCAGGCCGTAGAGCAGACTGAAGCCGTAAAGCATCAGGGCCGAAGACATGGCGCCAAAGAGCAGGTACTTGATACCAGCCTCGGATGAGCGCGGATTGTGCAATCGGAAGCCCGCCATGGCATAGAGCGGCAGTGAGGCGGTTTCCATGGCGAGGTAGAGCATGATGAGGTCGGCGGCGGAGGCCATCAGGCTGAGGCCCAGGGTGCTGACGGTCAGCAGGACAAAGAACTCGCCTTTCAAACACAGGTCTTCATCCTGAAGCGAGAAAAGGGCCGTCAGCGCCGCGCCGGCGAGGAACAACATGCGGAAGACAAAGCCAGCCATATCCAGGCGGAGCATGCCGCCAAAGATCAGTTGCGCTTCGGGGGCGGGGCGGGAAAATGCCAGGCTGAGGGCCATAATGACGACCATGCCCCCCGCAGTGAACCAGCCCAGGCGCCCACAGCGCCGATCTCCCCAGACCAGGTCCAGGATCAGCAGAACCGCCGCCAGAACGACCAGGCCAATTTCAGGTAAGATTGCCAGCAGCATGGCAGGGGTATATGTTGCGATTTCCACTATGCACCTCCTACCAGAGCGAGGATGTAATTCACGCCCTGCACCAGCAGCGGCGTCATCAGACCGGGGAACCAGCCCAGGGCAATCATCGTCAACGAGAGCAGGCCAATGACCAGCTTATCCCGCCAGGAGATATCGCTGACGGCAGCCAGGGCTTCGGGCAGGGAGCCAAAGAAGACCCGCCGCACAACCAGCAGGATATAGGCTGCGGTGATGAGGATACCCAGGACTGCTACAACCGCCACCAGCGGGGCGGTTCGCCAGGCGCCCATGAAGATGGGGTATTCGGCGACAAAACCTGAGAAACCCGGCATGCCCATTGAAACCAGACCGCCGACAATAAAGCCCACGGCTGCCCAGGGCATCTTTTTGAACAAACCGCCAAGCTGGCTGATCTCCCGGGTGTGGGCCCGGTCATAAACCATGCCAACAACAGCAAAGAAGAGGGCCGTCATTACGCCGTGGGAGAACATTTGCATCCCGGCGCCCAGCAAGCCCTGCGGCGAAAGGGTAGCCATGCCGATTAAGACCAGCCCCATGTGCGAGACGGAGGAGAAACCGATGACGTACTTGAAATCAGTCTGGATGAGGGCGATGAAGGCGCCATAAACCACATTGATAGTCCCCAGGATCAGGATCAGCGGGGCCC
>DAOQTN010000655.1:0-1718 GCA_035340555.1 Anaerolineaceae bacterium
GGACGACGGGTAAGCAGGAGAAAGATGGCCTGCAGTTCAAAATGCAGACGGCGCTGGACAAATATGAAAAGCAGCAATCCGCCGGTCAGCCAGAACAGGCCGTCCGTTGGGGGCAACCTCACCGCGCCGCGGCCTGCACAATCTGGATGAAGTCCGGCTTCAGACTGGCACCGCCCACCAGAGCCCCATCAATCTCGGCCTGGCCAAAAAACTCCGCCGCGTTGGCGCCGGTTACCGAGCCGCCGTAGAGCACCTGAATAGCCTGGGCGGTGGGATGATCAAACACCTGCTGGAGGGTGGGGCGGATGATGTCCGCCACAACCGCATTGGCACCCGCCCCGCTGGCGGCCCGCCCGGTGCCGATCGCCCAGACCGGCTCGTAGGCGATCACCAACTTGCCACCCTGTTCAATGGTCAGATCCTGCAGTCCATCCCGCAGCTGCCGTTGCAGCACGGCCGCGGTCTGGCTGGTTTCATTTTCAGCCAGCGTCTCCCCGATGCAGACAATCGGGATCAAACCAACCCCCAGGGCGGCCTTGATGCGGCGGTTAACGGTTTGATCGGTCTCGCCAAAATAGGTGCGCCGCTCGGAATGCCCAATGATGACATACTGACAAAACTCACCCACCATTTGGGGCGAGACCTCACCGGTGAATGCCCCGGATGCTTCCCAATGCAGATTCTGGGCGCCCAGTCCGATTCCGGTTCCAGCCAGCAGTTCAGCAACCGTCATCAACGCCGGGAACGGCGGGCATAAGACGCGTTGTACGGCGGCAATCGCCTGCAGGGCAGGCAGCTGCTCGGTGACCAGGCGGCGGGCTTCAGCCGCGGTTTTATTCATTTTCCAATTTCCAGCAACAAGGGGGGTTCTCATAATGCAATTCCTTTACGGTTTTCTGATTTGAGGCAAGCCATTTTTAATCATCAGGTCTGCTTCACTGCGCACCCATAGGGGCAGGATTTCGTTGACCACAATATTATTGAGGAGATTTTGCCCCTCGGGATCTCCCTCCAGGATGGAGAGTTCGGCTTCCAATAACTGGACCTCCGGAAAGTCGGTTCGAACGGCAGGTCGTTCCATAAACGCTGTAAATTGTTCTCTGGCTGCCGCCAGCTCACCGGAATACGCCAGATGCCGGATCTGGGCCAGTCTGAACAGGGGGATGTCTTTCTCCGCTTTCGTCTCAGCTGCAAAACCGGGATCCAAGGCAAAATTATATAAAATGCGGCGATGGGCGTCCGAATTTTCCTTTCTCAAGTCATACGGCAGTGGCTCAGGTGGATGGTAGGCCAATTG
Source organism: Anaerolineaceae bacterium (assembly GCA_035340555.1). Classification (GTDB taxonomy): domain Bacteria; phylum Chloroflexota; class Anaerolineae; order Anaerolineales; family Anaerolineaceae; genus JAGOFZ01. Next base: position 1,298 of record DAOQTN010000655.1, read on the forward strand.
ATAACCCAAGCGCCAGGCCCCCTGCTCGGCAATGACCTGATAGGCGTATTCATAAAAAGCCCGATCCTGACCGGCGGCAGTGACCATGTCACTCAAATGGGATTTCATCAACTGCCAATCGCGATCCCGCCAGGCTTCAATCGCCTTATCCAACAGCTTGCTGGCATTGAGAATGGCGGCCGGGGTGGATATCTGGCTGGGCATCGGGTTCACCGGGGGCGGCGTCATCCCGGGGGGATTTGGATTTGGCTGGGTCTCCATTAGAGCAGCCACCTGCGTTTGAGCCTCCGCCAGCATGGCTGTTCCCGTGGCCAGATTGCCGACTTCCTTGTTACGGTCAACCCGGTTTTTAAACCACCCCAAGCCAACAACCAGGACCAACATCAAAACAGCCAGGATCAGGCCCCCGATGAAGCATCCC
>DAOQTN010000656.1:0-1717 GCA_035340555.1 Anaerolineaceae bacterium
AGCCCCGGAGGATTCCAGGAAGAATTCATTGACCACCGGAGCCGCCAGACCATTGGTCAACAAAGGGTTGTCGGCTGGTTCTTCGTAAGAAGTCAGGAATGGGGCGCCTTCGGGAGGCGTCATGGCTGCGCCATGGCTGCCAATAAAGAGTACCTCGTTTTCTTTGGCGCCTTTGACATAAGTATAGACAAAGGCGCGCGGTTCCACTTCATGGACATGATAGAGCCACTGCACATGCTCCCAGTAGCGCGGATCGTCGGTGTAACCATCGGCACGCGGCTGGGCTTCCTGGACCAGGGCCTCGAACTGATCGCCATCAATGCCTTCAAGGGCGCCATTCAAGGTGCTCTGCGCATCCGATTTAATCAGGTTCCAGGTCTGGTCTGAGACAAAGTTATAGAACCAGTAGAAAATTCCGACAAAGGCCGCCGTGAACAACAGCGTCAGGCTGATGAGCAGCTTGAGCCGCAGGCTCATATAAAAGCCTTTGCGTTTGGGTTGGGGTTGGGTGGGGACTTCGACCATGGTGAGAGCTCCTATTCTGGTAGATCCGTCGGGATAGACTGCAAAGCCTGCTGCACAGACCAATGATCCAGGGGGATACCGTAAAAGTCCACCAGGAAGGTCAACAGGCCCGAGCGAATCAAGTCGCGCGAGGGTAGTTCGTCAAATGTCTGGGGGTTGCGTGGGAAAAAGCCCAGGTTGATGGGGTGATAATCCAGCGAGTCGGGCGGCAGCAGAACCGTGCAGCCATCGGGCAGGCGCGGCTCATGGTAACTGACCGGCAGGAGGATGAAACCATACTGGCGGTACTGCTGCATCAGGCGGCTGACATCCACTTCGGCAATGTACCCCGAGGGGATGGGATGACCGCAAGCCTGAGCATCTGTGGCAATGACCTGATGGGTCTGAGTAATGAGATATTCCGCCAGGCGGTGGTAGCCATTGATCACCAGGCGGCGGAACTCCGGGCGCACTGCCAGGTACACGCCAATCGCCAGGTTGCGTTCTTTGTGATAGCAGAAGAAGGTCATGCCGGCGGGTTGGTCATTAACCCTGACCAACCACAGATGCCGGATAAAAGGCGACCTGATCTCGGCAGGCTCCCAGGTCATTTGTCTTAGTTCATTGACCACGTAGGGAATGGGCGCGTACTGCGGGAAAAGCTCATCAAAGAGCGCCATCAATGCGTCCACATCTGCGGCAGATGGAGTACGCAGTAAATCCACCACGGTCACCGATACATCATGAGCAAGCTCAGCGACCATTAATTCCCCCTTCTCTGAATAGAGACAGCTTGATGCCGGGCGCGGCAGGCGCAAGCCCAGCGAATCGAGGGCGCGCTGCACGGCCCAATGATCCAATGGTAGTTCATAGTAATCCTGTAAAAAAGCCAGCACAATTTCGCCCATGTGTTCCGGCGAGAGCGCAGTCAGCGCCCCGAGCGGGAACATGCCCAGCAAGAGCGGGTGAAAAACAATCTGTTCCAGTGCTTCGGTGCCGACCATACTGGCGGTCATGCCAGCCAGCGGTTCGGCATAGGCTGCCGGGACAGGCAGCATGCCCATTTGTTCGTAGCGGGCCATCAGGTGGGGATAATCCAATTCGGCAGCAAGGCCCAGGGCGGGTTTGCCAGCGGCTTCGCCATCGGTGCGGATCTGGTGAAGCATATGCTCCAGAACCCAATCGGAGAGCCGGGCAACGCCAGCCGGGGCGG
>DAOQTN010000657.1:0-1714 GCA_035340555.1 Anaerolineaceae bacterium
CTCGGTTAATGCCAGGCCGTACCGTTTGGCCCAGAAAACATGTACCACCAGGTGCTGGAGACAGTCCACCAAAGCCGGGAGTTCCGTGGGCAGGGATTGGATCAGGGCTTGATAGTGGCCCCAATCGGTCATGGGCCCCGGCTGGCGGTAATCTGAGACAGGTATGGTGTCAATCATGGGAAAATTTCTCCAGGCAGCAAAAAAGTCCCGGTGCGGCGAAAACCTTTTCCGGTCGCATAACCTTTCCGGGCAGAACAACCTTTCCGGGCAGTACAACCTTTCCCGGCAGCACAAAGCGGCCCTGCCGGGCGCAGCAGGGCCGCCCTGAGTTGGTTGTGGTTAGCGGGCCCAGAAGTTGAACTCGTCCACCTGGACGGTAAGATTTTGGGTTTCATCCGATCCCACAAAGAGGCCCATGTAGCCGCTTTGGTAGCTCTCATCAGTCATCTCACCGACCTTGACACCGTTGACATACAGGGTCAGGTGCTTGTTTTCGGCCAGCAGACCAATCCGGTTGGTCTGGTTGGGGCCGGCCAGAATAGCCGGGTTTGCAGTCCAATAGACATGCGTGGTCCAGGTGCCGGGGTCAGTGGTGCCATCCCATTCGGCAAACCGGAACTGCCCCAGGCAGTTGATGCCGATCAGGTAGCCGCGGGTGGCCGGGTTTTTCTCGGGGACCCGGGCATAGAAGCCAAAGTGGTCCGTACCGGAGCAGGCTTCAAAGCGGGCGGTGACCTCTACATAGAAGTTGGCGGTCGGACCGTAGGTGATCAGCCGCCAGCCATCGGTTTCCGTCAGGGCGGTCAGCAGCATTTTCCCATCACGGAACGTGACAGCCGTGTAGGTGTCCTCCCCGGTGGGCCAGTAATCGCTGTTATCCATCCGGTCGGTGAAGGTGGGATTGCCCAGCGTCTGGCGGGGATCATTGGTGGGGAAGGTCGGCGTGGGCAACGGCGTCGGGGTGTCCGTGGGTTGGACCAGCGGCGTGGGGGAAATGCTCAATGCGGTCGGTGTGGGAATGCCCCCACCGCCATCGGTGGGCTTGGGCTGGACGGTCGCAGTGGCGGGAAGCATGACGGTCGGGGTGGGCAGGGCCACCGTGGGCAAAGCGCCAATCTGCTGGGTGGGAACTTCAGGTGTCACCGTGGGATTGGCAGGATACGTCATGACCAAAGCCACCTGGGTGGCTAAATCATCTTCCGAGAGAGTGGGCTGCGCCTGGCCCAAATTCAAAATACTGCAGCCGGCCAGCAGCAGGCCAAAAATTAGCAACATGGGGATGATTCGTTTCATTTTCTTTTCTCCTTGATGGACGACAAACGGAAACTTTCCGTTTGCTCAAATGACGCCAGGCAAGAGGTGAAAGTTCCCTAACCCAGCTTGTAACCGATCCGGCGTAAAAATTGGGTGCGCCAGGCAATTCCGGCCTCATCTTCGATGCCAAGCGGGCGCTCACCATCCACAACCCCCAGGATACCCCGCCCGGTGCCAAGCTCGGCAATAATCACCGTGGTGGGATTGGCCGTGGCACAAAAGATGCGGCAGACTTCTGGGGTGTTCTGAACAGCCTTCAGCACATTGATGGGGAAAAATCCCGGAGCCAGGAAAATGATGAAGCTGTGTCCGGCTCCAAGAGCCAGGGCGTTTGTGCGAGCCAGATCAATCATCTCTGCATTGGTGCCGCTCCAGCGCACCAAGCGCTCGCCTGAAGCCT
>DAOQTN010000658.1:0-1713 GCA_035340555.1 Anaerolineaceae bacterium
CGAGGAATAGGAGGAGCGTACCCATGATGAACCACCGCTACCTTTCAGAAGCCCGCTACGTGGCATCCCGCATCGTCACCGCCTTGAAGGACTGCAAACGCAACCCGGTCTTTCGCGATTTGATCATCACCGAGCGCGGCGAGAATGTGTACCTGTTTGCCGTCTTAGACGAGCTGCACCTGGGCGAGCCGGTCAACTTGTACACTACCGATGAAGTGCTGCACCAGATCAGCACCCTGACCCAGGGTAAACGCGTGGCGGTTTCCAATCATAACGGGGCGCGCTATGCTGTTCTGCTCACCACCCCACCAGGCCTGCCGAAAAGTGCAGCCTATCCTGATCAGTTGGAGCGAGATGTTTTTCCGCTGGGCGTTGGCCGCCGCGGCAGCCTGCACCAACATGCCGGACGGCTGCTCAATGTGTTGGTGGGCGGGGCATCTCGCTCGGGGAAGTCCAACTTCGAGCTGGGCCTGGCCTACACTGCCCTGCAGAATGGCTACAGCCTGTACCTGGCCGATCCCCAAGAGATCACTTTCTCATCGGCATGGAACAGCCTGTGCGCTGCGCCGGTGGCTGCGACGAAAGCCGATTTCATCAAACTGCTGGATGCGGTGCAGCAAGAGATGGCCCGCCGCGGCGAGTTGTTCAAAAGTGTGACCCGACCCGGTGGCCTGCCGGTGCAGAAGATCGAAGAATACAACCAGGTTGTTCCCCAGCCCCTTCCACGCGCCTTCCTGATTGTGGATGAAGCCAACACCTTCATGGATCAGCGCGGGGTGTCGGAAACGATTGCCGATATTGCCCGCCAATCCCTGAAGTACGGCATCCACCTGGTGATGGCCGCCCATTCCTGGCGCTCCCAAGACGTGCCGCGGGCGCTTTCGGCCAGCTTCGCCACAAGGGTGTCCTTTAGGGTCAACGATGATACCTCTGCCGCTGTCGTATTGGACTCCAACGACTGGGGCAAAAAGGCCATGCGCCTGGCGCAGCCCGGGCGCGGCATCCTGCGCCTGGATGGCGGTTCTCCTCAAATCTTCCAATCCTACCACCTGCCTGAAGAACGCCTGGCCGGTCTGCTGGCATCTGGCAAGCCAGTGAAAGCCAGTCCGGTCAGTGATGACGAACGACGCCTGGTGCAGCGCGCCCTGGCCGATACCTGTGGGCGCATGACTCAGGATGACCTGGTGAGCTGGGGTCTGGCCCCGCGCCAGGCGCGCCGCCTGGCCGAGACCTGGGAGATCAAGGGCTGGCTGATCCAAGACCCCAACCGCAAGAACGCCCGCTACATCACACCTGCCCTGCGTCAGATCGTTGAGGCAGCCCAATGAAGCCAGCTTGTCAGCTTGTCGAGCCTGTCATGTTTGCCAGTCTGCTATTTCTTACCGGCCAAATCGCCGGTTGTGAATTCCGTCAATCTCAAAAACATTCTTGAAAAGAGGCTCATGATGACACAACAATCTCCTATCTCTACTGCTCGTGTTGGCGTATATGTGGATGTTGCCAACCTGTCCCTCAATGGCGGCTACCACCTGCAGTCCGGCGTGCTGCGTGAATTCGCCTGCCGTGATGGCGCCACGCCCACTCGGCTCAACGCTTACGTGGCTTACGACGCCGAGCGCGCCAGGCGCGATCAGGCTTACCGCGACCGCGCCGCCGGGTTCCATTCGGTGCTGCGCGACTTCGGCTACAAGATCGTGGTCAAGGAAGTGCGCT
>DAOQTN010000659.1:0-1709 GCA_035340555.1 Anaerolineaceae bacterium
CTGTTCGGCCTGGACATGGTCGCCATCCCGATCGACGGGCCAGTGGACCACCTGCCCGAGATTCCCGCGAATCGACTGTCGAGTCAGTTCGGTGACTCGGTTCCCGGCCGTCCCGTCCCCATCAGCGGCAAGGGAGACCTCCCGGCAACATATCTCTTCCAGACGCGCGAAGGCTCGCGCGGCGTGCTGCAGATTGTCGGCTTCACGGATGAGCCTCGCGGCGTAAAGATCCGGTACAAGCTACTCGTCAGAAAGTATCAGGTGAAAGGGGAAGAGGTCCCCCTGAAGTGAGAACTCGACGTGCGATCCATTCGTCGCGAAATGTGGGGAATTCGCTGCAGTGGCGACCGAGTTCTCCAAGATTCCGGCGAGGCCAACGAAGAACCCGCGGCGAACCAGACATCCGTCCTGCATGGTTCTCCAGCAAGAGAATCGCATTTTCGATGAACCGTTACGTGGCATCTGCGTTGACCTTGTCATAAATCTGCACAACCGTCTCACGCAGAAGCGTGGTGGATAATTTGGGGGCGACATAACCAGGAGCCTGGCGCAGTTCTGCCTGGTCCACAATCCAGCCAAATGATGAGCCCGGATTGGCGGCAAAAGCCATTCCCCAGATGCGTCCAGAACGGATGCAACAGGCCGCATCAGTATCCCGGGCGGCCACCCATAGTCCGGATGTGGTGGGGTAAAAAGTGCCATTATCATTATCCACGCGGCTGCCAACCGCCAGGTATTTCAACCCGGAACCAAGGGATTGAACAGCACTGCCCGCCATGGCATCTTCAAGTGAGGCATATAACGGCAAAGCCGTTTCACCGACCTTGAGATAATTAATATCGGCATACCCCAAGGCAAGGTCTGGACGATAGGCCGGCAACGGACGGAAAGGATAATCGATCCCCTTCCTGGCCAGTTCAGTCAAATAGGTTGAAGGCCCCAGCGCCAAACAGTCAGCAGGCGCAGCCAGGTAAACATCAGGCAAGCACAATGGCAGATCAGCATCGCCAGCAGGGGAAGTTTGTGCCGCAGCAGGTTGGGCGCCACCCAGCAAAGCACCCAACAGGCTGAGGACCAGGAAAATGATGATGAACAGGTTCTTTCGAGTCATGGGGTGGATTATAACGTCATTTTAGCCGCCGGGGGTCCCGGTTTTATCGGATTCTTCGGTTTCAGCCGGCTCGACCGTTTTAATTTCAGTTTCAGCTTCAGATTCGGTTTCGGTTTCAATTTCAGCATCATCAGACTTGTCGTCATCCACGGTTTCCGTATCATCCGGGGCCCCCGTTTGCCGGGGCTCTGCGGTTTCATCATATTCTTCGGTTGCGGAAAGTGGCGTGCTCAGTACCGGAGCAGGCGCTTCACCAGACTGTGGAAACAGCGTGGCAGAAGCCCGGGTAGGGCTCGGAGCCTTATCCAGAGCCACTGCAAGTGCCAGGAATTGTCCCTCCGACAGTTGAATGGCGGTCAGGTTGACCAATTGACCGGTTTGGGGCTGCCGTAAAATTTGTGTCTGGGGCGCAATCTCGATCCAAACACCATCCACCAGCCAGGCAGCTGCCGCGATTTGCTGCAAGCGCCCGTGAATGTTAAACAGACGCAGCTGCAACTGCCTGACTTGGACGTGCCCATCGGACAGCAGCGTGCCTTCCAATTCCACATAAGCGCCCATCAGGTTGAACGCACTGACTTCCAGTTCAGATGAGAGT
>DAOQTN010000660.1:0-1707 GCA_035340555.1 Anaerolineaceae bacterium
ACCAGGGGATCATTGGCAGCGCCAGAGCGCAAAGCAGCACCAGACCGAAGAGCCAGGCAGCCCGTTTACGCCGCCAGAAGGCCGCCAGAACCAGCAGCAGGATCGCCGGGGTCAGGGCCAGTAGATTCAAGCGCAGCATGGCACCCAGACCGAGCCAGCCGCCAATCGCCAGGGGGAGCAGGCGGCGGCGGTCAGGGGAAGCCAGATATTCCACCAACAGCCAGCAGATAATGGCCACAATGAGTGCAGTGGGGAACTCGGTCAGCAACAAACGACTATGCGAAACCCGGATGGACAGCGTGGCGCTGATCGCATTCCGCTCCTTAAATATCGCCAACAACGCCACCAGCAACCCGGCCTCAAGTTGAAAATGCCGCCCCAACCGGAATAAAACCACCGGGAACAGCGCCAAAAACAGCACTTGAAAAAGTGTCACCAGATCATAGGATTGTCCCCCCAAAAGATGCAGCATGACCAGAAAGGCCCCATAAACGGGTTTTTCGTTGGGGGCGGTCAAATCCAGCGGCTGCCCCAACATCACATACTGGGCGGTCAGATCATAGGAGGCCGCGTCCGAATAGGGATAGTAGACATCATTGGGTGGATAAGGGCCGGGGGCAAAATAGCTGCGCGGCATCGGTTCTTGAATCCAGATAAAAGCGGCCAACGCCCAAAGGGCAAATGCCACTGCCCATTCAGCTCGCCGGCGGCGGGCTGGTTCAATCCGGCGCAGCAGCGCACCCACCAACACCGCGGCAAGCAGGCTTGAGGCCAGCTGCACGGCCAGAATGGGCGGGGCCGCTTCGTTCCATAAAATATCCGGCCGGGCTCCCCAGCCGGTCCAGGCAGCCAGCAGCCAGAGCAGGGCCATTGCCGTAAAAGCGACTGCCGTGATCGACCACAATGGGTGCAGGGATTTCAATTCGCGCCAAAAGGCGGCACCGTGCCAGGAGTGGCGGTTGAGTTGAACCGCCAGGGTAATCTGGAATCCTGCCGCTCCCAGCCAGAGTAAAATGGGACGCAGGCGGTCGTAATAGGCATGTCCGGTGCCAAACCAGTAGGCCGGTAGAAAAACAGCAATCAACCCCTGCAGCGCCAGCAGCACCGCCAGCCCGGCCATCCACCGGCTGTACAGCAAGCGCCTCCCCAGGGGTGCCAACTGACGCTGCCAGACAGCCGGCCGATATTTGAGTAAAACAGCCGGGATCGCGGTAGCCAAAAACCCGACCAGGGCGATCAGCATCAACAGCAAACGCTGGAGCGAAAGTCCCAGCAGCAGGGCGTTTTTAGCATCTCCGGGAATGAGCCCCAGGGCAATCAGGGCTGCCAGGGGGTAAAGGCTCAACGTCAGCAGAAACAGGAACATGCGATGGGGTGATCGATCAGTCAATGAATAGGGGCCTCCCCAATTGTTGATTGTAGCACAAAAAAATCAGTCAACTGATGATATACTCAACCTGTGGGTGATGTTGAAATATTTACGATTTTGATGGTCTCACTGGCAATTGCATTGCTTTTGACCTGGCCGGCGATCTGGATGACCCGACGCGCCGGGTTGTTGGACATGCCCGGACGCGAACCCCACAAACAGCACCGTGAAGCTGTGCCGCTGGCGGGGGGCTTCATCCTGCTCGGGACGGTACTGCTGGGCAGCCTGATCAATGGCTTCCCGGCCGTGGGACGGGATTATCTGTTTCTGTTGGCCCT
>DAOQTN010000661.1:0-1707 GCA_035340555.1 Anaerolineaceae bacterium
AAGTTCCCGGGTGATTGACGCAGCCGGAAAGCGAGAAGATCTTCACCCCCGGACTGTCCTCGGTCCCCAACGTTCTGAACCAGTCCGCGCCGCGGGCAATAATCAGCGGCACGTTGGTCAAGGTTTCAACATTGTTGATCACGGTGGGGCGGGCGAACAAACCGGAAACCGCCGGGAAGGGGGGACGCAGCCGGGGCTGGCCCAGTTTCCCTTCGATGGATTCCAGCAGGGCGGTTTCCTCCCCACAAATGTAGGCTCCCGCGCCCAGATGGGTGTAAATGCGCAGCGAGACATCGGTTCCCAAAACATGGTCACCAAGCAGGCCGGCCTGCTCCAGTTCAAGGATGCACCGATTCAGTTTTTGCGTCAGGGGCCAGAATTCCCCCCGTAAATAGACATACCCCACCCGGGCCTGGACCGCAAAACAGGCCAGCATTAGTCCTTCCAGGAACTGAAAGGGGTTGCGCTCCAGGATTTCACGATCCTTGAAGGTTCCCGGCTCGGATTCATCGGCATTGGCCACCACGTAATGGGGCCAGATCGTTTCCGGCAGAAAACTCCACTTGGTGCCGGTTGGAAAACCGGCCCCGCCCCGGCCGCGCAGCCCGGAGGCCTTGACGGCCGTCAGGACATCCCCCGGCTGGAGTTGTTTCAAGGCCTTCTCAAACGCGGCAAAGCCGCCGTTTTCCCGGTAGACGGCCAATTGATCAATGGCAGGAATATCGCGATGGCGAAGAAGCAGGTATTCAGTCATGGCTGCATCCCTTTAGTAGCGCGCCCAGGGCTTCTGGCGCAACGTTTCAACCAGGGCCAGGGCCGACTCAACGGTCTGGTCCGGATAATCCACCAGTTCACCGTCACCCTGCACCTGTAAAAATGGGGCATGGTCACAAGCGGCCAGGCATTTGACCTCTTCAACGGTGATCAAACCGTCCGGCGTGGTTTGGCCCGGCTGAATGCCCAGAGCTTCACAAAAGGCCGCCAGAAACTGGCGCGCGCCGCGCAGCGCACAGGGCATGTCGGTGCAAACCTGGATCCGGAAGCGCCCCCCGCCATCCTCCTCCGCATGGAAGAGGGTGTAGAACCCCATGATGGAGGCCACATCAGTGGTCGACAGGCCGGTGATTTCGGCAATATCCGCCAGCGCCTGAGAATCGATGCGGCCGGTGGTGCGCTGGGCCAGAAACAGCAGTGGCATGACCGCCGCCCGGCGGTGCTCGGCCGGATAGCGGACCAGAATTTGCTCGACTTCGGCGGAGGATTGTTGTAATAGAAGGTTCATCGATCCGCATCTCCCAGGACAATGTCTATACTGCCAATCACGCCGACGACATCGGCCACAAATGCCCGGCGAACCATCAGCGGCAGGGCCTGGAGATTGGCAAAGGTGGGGGTGTTGAAGTGGACGCGATAGGGTTTGGGGCCGCCGTCGCTTTCCAGATAAACACCCAGTTCACCGCGCGGGGATTCCGTGGCCACATAGACCGCACCCCGGGGCAGGGCAAAGCCTTCCGTCCAGAGCTTAAAGTGGTGGATCACAGCCTCCATGCTGGTGCCAAGTTCGGAACGCGGCGGCGGGACAAATTTACGGTTGTTGGTGCGCACCGGGCCATAGGGCAACCGGTCCAAGGCCTGCCGGATGATCTTGAGCGACTCGTGCATCTCCTGGACCCGGACCAGATACCGGGCGTAAATATCCCCCGTGGT
>DAOQTN010000662.1:0-1705 GCA_035340555.1 Anaerolineaceae bacterium
ATGTCGCTGAATCAGCTGCCACCGAATCAGCTGGCGCACAAATCAACTGGCACATAAATCAACTGGCACATAAATCAACTGGCCCGGGATCAACTGGCACACAGATGAAATAAGCCAGGCCATCCTATCCGCAATAGTCCGGTCTGGCTTATTAGAGAGCGTGAGGAACAAAAAGACGAGTTAGCCCTTAACCGAGCCCGCCGTGACGCCGCGCACAAAGTAGCGCTGCAGCGCCAGGAACACCGTCAGCGGCAGTACCATGCTGATGAAGGCACCCGAGGTCAGCAGATGCCAATCCTGGCCCTTTTCTCCAACAATGGAGGCCAGGGCACTGGTCACCACCCGGGTCTGGTCGCCCAGCAGTACCAGGGCCACCAGGTAGTCATTCCAGACCCACAGGAACTGGAAGATGGCAAACGAGGCCAGCGCCGGGACCGAAAGCGGCAAAATCAGCTTGGTGAAGATGGTGAAGTTCGAGGCCCCGTCAATGAAGGCCGATTCCAGGATCTCGCGCGGCAGGGTGCTGATGTAATTGAACATCAGGTAAATGGCCAGCGGCAAACCGAAGCCGGTGTGGGCCAGCCAGATGCCCAGGAAAGTGCCGTTCAGACTTAACTTGGTGAAATCCTGAAGCACCGGCACCAGCGCAATTTGCAGCGGCACCACCAGCAGCGCCACCACTATGGTGAAGAAAAATTTCCGGCCTGGGAAATTCAACCAGGCAAACCCATAGGCGGCAAACGCGGCAATCATGATGGGGATGATCGTGGCCGGGATGGCCACTGCCAGGGAATTGAGGAACGCCCCACCCAGATTGTTTCCCTTGCGGACAATTTCATTGCCGCTGCCGTCGGTAAACCGGATTTCCTTGCCGGTCAGGGTGTTTTTGTAATTTTCCAGCGTCAGATCGGTTTCAAAACCCAACCAGCGCCTTTCTTCCACCTTGACCAGCAGGGCCCGCTTGTTGCCGATCCAGGTGTAACGTTCCCCACTGGGCATGACCACGCCCATGCGCCATTCCTCAAAGGTGCGGGTGACGCCATCAATGGTGATGGGACTGTTGACGTCGGTATTGGGGTCAATATTGATTTCCCGGGTTTCCACATACCCGCGGTGCGGGAAGACGGTCCACCAGCCGGATTGGAAGATTTTTTCGCTCTGGCGAAACGAGGTGACCAGAATGCCCAAGGTGGGGACGATCCAGATCAGGCAGATCAGAATCAGGACCCCGTTGACGACAATGCTGGAGATGGTCTTCTGGTGACGTTGACTGGCAACTCTTTTGCTCATCAGAACGCCTTCCTTTCCTTGAACTGCCGCAGGTTGTACCCCATCCACCCTGCCATCCTTCCCCCATCCACCCTGCCATCCTTCCCCCATCCACCTTCTTGTTCCGTTCCCCATTCACCTCCTCGTCCAGCCCGCCGCGCCGTCCCGCTCCGGCGGCGGATCCAGATACTGGTCTGGACGGCGTGAATGGGGTATCATAATGATCAATCAGATGATCCCTGCGAGGCTGAGATGACACAGATGACACAGATGACGTTGCCCCCACGGGCGCTGACCATGCGCAGCGAGACGGAAATGATGCAGTTGATCCTGGACTATGCGGCTGCCCGGGACGATATCCGGGCGGTGGTGCTGAACGGGTCACGAGCGAACCCGAACGCCTGTCGGGACTGGCTGCAGGACTATGATGTGGTCT
>DAOQTN010000663.1:0-1698 GCA_035340555.1 Anaerolineaceae bacterium
CTAGAGTCTGATTAATTCAAAACCTGCGCACATGGTCCATGTGCGCAGGTTTTTTGATTCCAGTCTACTCTGGCTTGCGGTGTTTTACAGGCTTTCGAGGTAATCGATCAGTAAGCGGACGCCAAAGCCAGTCGCGCCGCGTGGGCAATATGCCGAGTCCTTGGGGGTGTCAGCCAGGCCAGCAATATCCAGGTGTGCCCACGGGACGGTATCCTCTACAAACTGGCGCAGGAAAATCCCACCGACGATCGGATGTGCTTCTCGCACCGTAGCGGAGTTTTTCATATCGCCGTCATCGCTTTTCAGCAATTGGAAGTATTCTTCATCAAGCGGCAGTGGCCAAAGGCGCTCGTGCGTGCGTTCGCCCGCGGCTGCAAGCTGTTCGGAGAGGGCTGTATTGTTTGAAAGAATCCCGGCGCGCAAACGGCCAAGTGCCACAACAACTCCGCCGGTTAGCGTTGCCAGGTCAATCACGGCCCGGGCTGAATATTTACGCTGAGCATAAGTCAGGCAGTCTGCCAGAACAAGTCGGCCTTCTGCATCAGTGCTGATGATTTCAATCGTTTTGCCCGCCAGCGAAGTAATCAAGTCGTCAGGGCGGTAAGCATAAGAAGATACCATATTCTCTGCCGCTCCAATGATGGCCACAATAGGCGTAGAGACTCCAAGTTCTGCGGCTGCTGCAATCGCTGCCAACACAGCCATCGCGCCGCATTTATCGTACTTCATCCCTTGCATATTGGCAGTGTCTTTCATCGAATAACCGCCAGAATCAAACGTCAGACCTTTGCCGACCAGCACAACAGGTTGCGCGTCAGCGGCGGCGTTTTTACCGGCGTATTCAAGTACGATAATCCGTGGCGGGGTTTGATGGCTGCCTTTACCAACCGATAAAATCGCACCCGCGCCGATTTCTTCCAATTTCATTTCGTCCAGAACTGTGCATTTTAGGCCATATCGCTCAGAAAGGGCCACGGCTCGTTCTGCCAGCGTTACCGGATTGATAACATTGGCGGGCTCGTGCCCCCAGTCACGCGCCAGATTGACAGCCCGGGCCAGGATGGTTGCCCGTCGGACGACTGCCTCGACACCATCTACGCCGTTCTGTGCTCGCACCGATATGGTAATTGGCTCAATTGAGTTTGATGCTTTCTTGTGACGCTCAAATTTGAAGACCCCAAGCAGAAGGCCTTCACAAAATGCTGCCAGGGCATTCGGAATGCCAAACCCGTTGACATTGTTAACCGAAACCTCGGCCGACGGAGCCGCATTCTGTACCAGCCACCGGCCAACCGATCCACCGGCGACCCGGAAGGTGTCGGTGATCATTTTGGGGGCTTCGCCCAGCGAAACAAGCAGCGTCCCTGCTGCGCCGTTGAATAAAACGTCTCCCGCGTTTTTACCGGGATATCCCAAAGCAGCCTTTTCGGGGGCGGCTTGCAGTGTGATGCTGAGTTGGGGCTTCGGCGCGCCGGCCTCAATAGCCTTGATACGGATCGGTTCAGGAATATCAAAGTACAAATTAGCCACGGAATCATCCTCCTTGAGTATGCAAAAATTATACTTCAAAAAGCAAAATAATAAAATTGCGTGTAGCCATTATATCACAAGCTTGAAAATACCGTATCTAATTCTTCATCACTGACATCAAAGACGGCAGCAGTTGGTGGCAGCGGTGTTCGACACAGCCATTGCGGC
>DAOQTN010000664.1:0-1692 GCA_035340555.1 Anaerolineaceae bacterium
GGGACCAGGTTTTAGCCACATAGCACTGGCGGGGATGATAGACATTCAGCATGGCATTCAGGGCCGCATCGGGCGTGGCAACCTGGAAGGTGGCAAAGTAGACATCCCAGAAGGCGCTCAGTTCGGCAAGGCCAGCTGCCACAGCCTGGGGCTGGCGGCAGCGGCGAATATCTGGCTCGGCGGCGGCAAGGCTGGGGGATTGGCCCAGGCGGGTGATCAGGCGGCGGGTCTGGCCGGGCTGCAGTTCGCCCAGGGGAATGAGCAGGGCCGCCAGGGTATCGCCGCGCCAGGCGGGTTGGCTGCTCAATTCAGGCTGCAGCAAGCTGAGCGGCTGCCGGAAGCTGCCGTACTCATTTTCGCCCAGAAAACGCCGGCGGTCGGTTTCATAGGAGGATGCCGGCAAACTGGCGGAAAAGACGTTGACCTGGCGATCCCGGTTCATGAAGGGATACTGCAGCAACACCGTCAGGGAGTCCACCTCGGCCGCCTGACACTGCATGGTCTGCGGCACCCAATCAGCATTAGTGAATTGTTTCAGCGCATCCGGATGGGTGAATTCGACCAGGGGTACGGCATCCACCCGCAGGGGGGCCAGGCCCAGGTTGGTGATCTGAATATCGCGCAGTTCACAGTTTTCCCCCGGGGGTACAAAGATGGTGACTTCGGTACGCAAACCGCAGCCTTCAGTCACCAGCCGGGTGTAGCCGGGTCCCACCCGGCATTCGAAACGATCCAGCCGGTTCAGACCGGGGACATAAAACGGTGAATAAATCTGGTACCCGGTCCCGGTATGCAACCGCAGATACAGGGTCTCGCCTTTAAAATCAGAGGAGGGCATCTGTTGCAAATACCGGGTGATGCGGTTAAAGGTGGGATCATCTTTGCAGATCAACGCCCCACCCGTGTGGTCAACAAACCCGCCAAACTGGCGCGTGCCAATGTAGTTGATCCACTTCACCGGGGTGTGGGGATCGGTGATGACATACTCGCGATGCGCAAGATCAAATTCGCCACAACGCATGGCCAGCTCCTTTACGCGCCACCAATCCAGGCGGTTACCTTCACGACCTTCACGTTCGGCGCAGGCAGGGGGATGAGGGTCCCTGGGACCGGCCGCTGGTCCACCTCCAGCAAAACTGCATTGCCCGGTCCGCGGCGGGTGACGGTGATCTCGTAACGTACCCCGCGATAATGCCGCGTGGCAGTGAAACCGGACCAGTCTGCCGGTATGACGGGCTCAATGGACAACCCGTCCAGGGTTGGACGAATGCCCAGGATCCACTGGGTGATGGCGACATAATTCCAGGCCGCGGTGCCCGTCAACCAGGAATTCTTGGCCTCGCCGTGCGTGGGGGCATCTTTCCCGGCAATGGTCTGGGCATAGACATAGGGCTCGCAGCGGTGCACGTCGCTCAGGTCTTCGCGGGCAGAGGGGTTGATCCGCAGGTAATAATCATGGGCAGCAGCGCCATTGCCGAGCTGCGCTTCAGCGATCATAATCCAGGGATTGGTGTGGCAAAAGACACTGGCGTTTTCCTTGTAGCCGGGCGGATAGGAGGAGATTTCGCCAAGATGCAGGTAGTAGCGAGTGTAGGCGGGCTGGTGCAAGACGATGCCGTGTGGGATCGCCAGGCGCTCACGCACCGAGTCCAGAGCCTGCCGAGCGCGACCATCGCCATGGCCCAGCCCGGC
>DAOQTN010000665.1:0-1690 GCA_035340555.1 Anaerolineaceae bacterium
CAGCCACAAATTCGCCCTGCAGCTTCAGGTATGCCTGGTAATAACGCGGGTTCGACGCCAGGTAGATGACCACCACCTGGTCAATCGGCTCGCCGCGTTTCAACAGCAGATCCAGGGTGAAGGTGACAATTTGGGGTTGTCCGCCCAGGGTGGCAACCAGTATGGTTTGATGAGTCATGGGATCCATCCAGGAGTGAGTAAATGAATATCAATTTGTTTCCAGCAATTTTGTTGGCCGGTCCGCCGCACAGCGGCAAATCGGTGCTGGCCTATCTGGTTACCCACCGCCTGCGCCAGATGAATATTGCCCATTACCTGCTGCGCGCCGTCCCAGATGGCGAAGGCAACTGGTTCCTTCAAGGTGGGGGTGAGGCGGTCCGGTTGCTGCGCCTGAAGCATAAGGGGCAGTACACCCCGGCATTTCTGGCGCACATGCATCAGGTGATCGAAAGCCGCGCCCTGCCGCTGCTGGTGGATATCGGCGGGCGGCCGCAACCCGATCAAATGGATCTTCTGGCGGCCTGCACCCACTCGGTGCTGCTCTATCGTACCGGGGCCGACCTGGCCGAATGGCAGCCCCGGCTGGCCGCCCTTCATCTGCTGCCGGTGGCAGAACTGCGTTCTAGTCAGTCGGAGGCCGACCAGATCGAAGCGCACGAACCTGTCTTGAAAGCTGTGATCACCGGTCTGGAGCGTGACTTGGATAAACGGCAGTCGGGCTTGGTGATGAATGCGCTGCTTGAACGTCTGGCAGGCATCTGTTGTTATGATGCCGAGTACCTCGAAAGCGTCCACCTGACCCGTGCGCCTCACCCGGTCATCACCGAGCGTGAACTGGCCGCCCGGGTGGGACTGCCCGCCGATCAGCGCGGTGCAGCCATTTGGACGCCGCCCGCCCTGGCCGCTGCCGCTGGCTGGATTGAGCCCGGCCAACCCCTGGCGCTGTACGGTCGGGGCCCGGTCTGGTTGGCGGCCATGCTGGCGGCCAGGGCTATGCCTGCGCCGGCCAGTATCTACGATATCCGCTACGGTTGGATGCCGATCCCCCCGGTCTTGCCGGGGACCGGGGATATTTTCCAGGCCCGCTACACGGCTTTGCCGGGGGGCGCGGGGTGGTTGGAATGTCTGCTGACCACCGATGCCCTCGAGGCCGAAGATCTGCTCCTCAATCTGGCTATAGACCCGGCGCTGGGCCTGATTTTGAGCGGCAAGCTGCCGCGCTGGGCCTTTGCGGCCCTGGCCCGACATTTTGCCCTCCGGTGTCCCTGGGTCGCCGTGGATGACCCCGCCCATAACCGCCTGGTCGTCGTCCACAGCCAAACCCCATCGCTCCCGCTGGGCGCTGCCTTGGATCGCCTTGCACCGGATCCGCGCTCGGTGTCTTCGTAAAATGGGGCCTCGGCTGAATGACATGCAGAACAAAATCTTACCCACCTGCTCAAATTGCATTGAGATTTCACTGGTAGATTTTTTTGGACTGACTATAATCAATTATAGCCCAAGAAACTGTTGGTCATAGACAAAAAGGGAGGGATTATGCAAGAAGAAACAGTCAAACTCCAAATCATCACACCACTGTTCTTGAAGGGGGCTAACCCTGATGGCCCACCTGAACTGCGCCCGCCGTCGTTCCGCGGTGAGTTGCGGTATTGGCTGCGGGCCACAATTGGAGCAGTCATTGGGGACACAA
>DAOQTN010000666.1:0-1687 GCA_035340555.1 Anaerolineaceae bacterium
GTGATATCTATCTTGGGCATGGGGCTAACTCCTATCGTCGGGGGGATAAGGCCGGTAATGGGTCAGGAATTCGATCTCGTAGAACCAGGGTTGGTTTTTGTTTGTGCTCATGTTTTCACCGGGCTTGCTCCAGAAGCATCAGACCTCTACCACTGCCGCTAAGCGTTCCAGCCATTCGCTCGTCTTGGCGGCAATGGCCTTTTTATCTTGAGTGAGCAGGCCGTCTTCCACGCGGCTGCCGCGCGTGGGGTCGCCGCTGAACGAAAGCCAGTTGTAGCTGGAGAGGATCATGAAGGCATCATCGCAGATCAATACCTTTGAATGCACATCACCAATGCGGTGCAGGCGCAGGCGGCCTTTCTTGTTTTCGCGCAGCTTCTTCAGGTTTTGAACTACTCTTTCCTCGCGGTAATCAGGGTCGCCAAACCCATAGCCGATCATCACATTCACCCCGCGTTTCAATGTTTCACCAATCGCCTGGCGCAGCTCAAAATCCACCGCATCTGGACGCATCCAGGGGGAGATGATGATCACCTGCTTCTTGGCGCTGCTCAGGGCCTCCAATAGCTTGGGCCGGTGTTGGTGCATCTGCAGCGCCTCAGTCCCGGCCGCCTCGCTCTCCAGCTTTTGGATCTGGGCTTGCAAGCGGGCAATCTCATCGTTCAGCTTTTCCAGGCTGTGCTGCGCTTCGCGCCGCTCTTCAACCAGCTCTGAGCTTTGCTGGGTTTTGACCTGCTCCAACTCCTGCTGCCGGGCGGCGATCTCCGCATTCAAGCGTGGCGCGTCCACCGCTTTCCGGCGCGCCGCTTCTTGCTTTTGAGGCTCGATGATCGCCAGGGCTTCGGGATCGGTCGGCGGCATCTCCTTCTCCAGGGTGGCGCGCAAGGGCCGGCGCTTCTGGCTTTCCATGGTCAGCAGCGCTGCCTCGTGCTCCATCGAGCGCTCGCCGCGATCGTACACTTGCACCTGAACGGCGTTATCCTCCGGCCGGATATACTGCAGCACCCGCATCACCCGGTAAGCCGTCCAGGTTTTCTCGATCCCCATCAGCTCAACCAGCTCGCGCCGCTCCTGGTTGGCCGGCGCATCTTTCTGGGTCTGGGCCACCAGGCGTTTCAAGGCAAAGTAATCCAGCTGCTCCAGCGAGGGAGGCGAAACCAGGGTGGGAATCTCATGGTAATCCAGCTTGCGAATATCGGTTGGGTTTCGCAATGGCTGCCAGGGATACAGCAGCCCGGTGAGCGCATCCTGGCAGACCGAATAAATCCCCGGTTCGGGCTCGGTTAAGAACAACTCGCGTAAAGCGATCCTTCCCTTATCAGTGATCAGGATGGGAATGGCCTGCCCTCCATTCTTGGGCACCTGAAAGAACACATAATCCCGCCGCTGTAGCTGGTCCAGGCCCTTTTCCACCGCATCATGTTCCAGCCCTAACAAGCCGGCGATCTGGGGCGCCTGGGTTTGCCCGGCATCGATTGCCTTCAGGATGAACTCTTCTAATACCGGTAAAGGGCGCTTCACCTGCATCAACACCTGCAGTTGCAGGGCGTAAGAAGGGAAGCCAGCCTCATAGGCATCCACAAGCTGATAGCCCGGGAAGTCGTTGACATGTTGTGCGGCAAGCTGTTCAAGGTTCATGGGAGCATTTCCTGAAAGGCGCACCCTTTCGGGTGGCTTTTGATGTGCT
>DAOQTN010000667.1:0-1685 GCA_035340555.1 Anaerolineaceae bacterium
GAGCAAAAAGTTTGGGTGATTGACGCAGCTTTGTGATCATGATTTGTTTACACTAGTCGTCCATATTGATTATGGCTGCCATCATCTGGCGGAAAGTCAGGTCATAACCTGTCAGCCAGCCACCAGGGCCAGCTTGAGTGCCTCACGCAGTGAGCGAGCTTCGATAACTTGGATGCCTTCCGGCCAGGCCTCAGTGCGGCGGATCCGTTTGGGAACAATGGCCGCCTTGAATCCCAACTTGGCTGCCTCGCGCAAACGGGCATTCATTTGCCCGACCCAGCGCAGTTCTCCTGAGAGACCCACTTCGCCGATTAATACCGTGTCAGCCCGAACTGGAGCATCCTGCAAACTGGCTGCAATGGCCGCCGCGATCGCCAGATCGGCAGCGGGCTCATCCACGCGCAGCCCGCCCACAACATTGACAAAAACATCCTGTTCACTTAAACGCAGTCCCACCCGGCGGGTGAGTACCGCCGCCAACAGCAGCATGCGGTTAACATCGACACCATTGGGGGTGCGGCGGGGGTTCCCCAGGTTTGAAGGACTGGTGAGGCCCTGTACCTCAACGAGAATCGGACGGGTGCCCTCCATGGTGACGGCGATGGCCGAGCCGGGGGCATTGATCATCCGCTCAGCCAGAAAAGCCTCGGATGGATTGGGAACTTCCACCATGCCACGCTCGCGCATTTCAAAAACGCCCACTTCAGAGGTGGCTCCAAACCGGTTCTTTACCGAACGCAGCAGGCGGAATGATAGAAAACGATCCCCTTCCAGATAGAGCACGGTGTCCACGATATGCTCCAGGACCCGTGGGCCGGCAATCATACCTTCCTTGGTGACATGACCGATGAGAAAAACCGCCAATCCACTGGACTTGGCAAGTTCCCGCAGCCGATTGGCACATTCGCGCACCTGCCCCACCGATCCGGCTGATGAATTCATTGCCGGCAGATAGATCGTCTGGATGGAATCAACAATTAACAGTCCTGGGTGGACCGCGTGAATGTGCTCAAAAATGGTGTCCAGATTGGTCTCGGTCACCAGATAGAGGGCCTCGGGCATGGGCTGCAGTTGACCGCTTTCGGTGCGCATCAGGCGGACCGCCCGCATTTTGATTTGCCGTTCAGACTCTTCGCCCGATACATACAGCACCGGTCGATGGGGATCAGTTGCCATCTCAACGGCCATTTGCAGAAGCAGGGTGGATTTACCGATGCCCGGATCGCCGCCGACAAGGACAATGGATCCGGGAACAATGCCACCGCCCAGCACCCGGGCAAATTCCTGAATGGGCAGCGGCAGCCGCTCTTCCGGGTCGCCCGTGATATCCCCCAACCGCTGCGGTGTGGATCGTCCACTTAACCCGCGAGCCTGGCTGGTTGATGGCGCTTCCGGCGGCGCCACAATTTCTTCCACCATGGTGTTATAACCGCCGCAAGATGGACAGCGTCCCAGGGCTCGCGGCACCGTACGCCCGCACTGCAGACAAACGTATTGTGTGGTTGTTTTTGGCATAAGTCTATTATAGTCCACGTTTGATTACCTGAGGTCCCAAGCCTTCCTTGGGCGGCTGAAACGATGGATACTGTATGAGATATAGGGCTGGTTGGTGGCGTTGCTGACAAGGTTACTAACAACAATTACGGCAGCACAACATGTTAATAGACTCAATGCGCCACGTAATT
>DAOQTN010000668.1:0-1677 GCA_035340555.1 Anaerolineaceae bacterium
CGGATCGTTCCCCCCGCCCGGGGGTGTTCTTCCGGATCCTGGCCTGGAGCGGCCTGTTGACTGGTTTGGTGCCGGTGGCCTCCCGGCCGGTCCTGCGTCTGGCGGCCGCGGCCTTCGACCAACTGGAGCTGGGCGGTATGATTGGCGCTTTTGTCGCGGTGCTGATTCTCTTTATTGCGCCCATCACCCTGATGGGCACCGCCTCTCCGTTTGCCATCCGGCTGGGTGTGAAAGAAACCCGGACAGCCGGGAGCATCGCCGGACGGATCTATGCCATCTCAACCCTCGGTTCGTTCGTCGGGACTTTTCTGCCCGTCCTGATTTTGGTGCCCTTGATTGGGACCTACCGCAGTTTCCTGGTCATCGGCGGCCTGCTGCTGCTCACCGCCTTGGCAGGTCTGCTGTGGGCCGAAGGGAAGAAGGCGGCACTGGTCTACTTGTGGATGCCGCTGGTATTGATCCTGCTGGCAATTTTTGGCGTCCGGGGATCCGACAAGAACACCACCGGCACGGTTTATGAGACGGAATCAGCCTACAATTACATTCAGGTGCAGGAGGTCAACGGCTTCCGCCTGTTGCGGTTGAATGAGGGCCAGGGGATGCACTCCGTGTATCATCCGGACCAGGTGAATTATTACGGGCCGTGGGAGCAGGTTCTGACCGCCCCCTTTTTCAACCCGGCCCCCTACGATATGAACCAGGTCCAGCGCATCGCCATTGTCGGCCTGGCAGCGGGCACAACCGCCAGACAGGCAACATTGATTTTCGGCGATGATGTCCAGATCGATGGCTTTGAAATCGATCCCAAGATTGTCTCCGTGGGCCGACAATATTTCGATATGAATGAACCCAACCTCAATGTGGTGGTGCAGGATGGCCGCTGGGCCCTGGAACATTCCCCCCACCAGTATCAGATCATCAGTGTGGATGCCTACCGGCCGCCCTATATTCCATGGCATCTGACCACCCAGGAATTTTTCCAGATCGTCAATGATCACTTGAGCGCTGATGGGGTGATGGTGATCAACGTGGGGCGGGCGGGCCAGGACAGACGCCTGGTTGACGCCCTCAGCACCACCATTTTATCCGTCTTTCCAACAGTCCATGTGATGGATGTGCCCAATTCCTTCAACACCATTGTATTTGCCTCCAAACACCCCACCCAGGCCTACAATCTGGGACAAAATTACCTGGCGCTGAACAACCCAGCCACCCCGGCGCTGCTGCTTGAGACCCTGGAAATTGCCATCACCAACCTGCAGCCGGCGCCGGAAACCACCATCGTATTCACCGATGACAAAGCCTCCGTGGAGTGGATCACCAATGACATGGTGGTCAATTTCCTGCTCTCTAATGACGCCGAGGTTATCAAATGAAGCGTGTCGGATTGATTCTGGTTAGTCTGCTGATCCCATTTGTCCTATTAATGGCGGCCGTGCGGATTGCGTTCAGTCCATTCTTCCTGGATCTGGAATACAACGCGCCCAAATTTCCTCCCGACGACTACGGCTTCACCACCGCGGAAAGGCTTTACTGGGGGAAGCTTTCCCTGCAGTATCTGGTGGATGATTCAGAAATCACCTTCCTGGAAGATCAGCGCCTGCCCAACGGGGAGCCGCTGTATAACGAGCGCGAGCTTTCCCACATGTTGGATGTCAAACTGGTGCTGCAAAAAAC
>DAOQTN010000669.1:0-1676 GCA_035340555.1 Anaerolineaceae bacterium
CGGTCTGCGGACAGGCCGCCACCGTAGCACTCCCCTCCGCCCCGCCCGGCCCCCCTCCGGCAGCATTCAAGTACCGGAGGTCAGAATCCCGCTCACAACCTCTGCCAGACTGCGCCGGCTGCCAGCGGCCAGACCGGCCTGTACCTGGGCCGGAGGGTGCGTGCGCTGCAAATCCGCCAGGGCCTGCCCGGCGATCTGGCGGCTCTCATCTTCCAGCCCGGGGTGGGCCAATACCACACCCAGCACAACCAGCGCCTGCTCCGGCCGCCCGGTGTGGATCAGGACGCCTGCCAGGCCGGATAACACATCCAGCATCCCAGGGACATCATTAATGGCAGCCGCCGCGGCCAATCCTTTGCAGTAGTAGTCCTCGGCCACCGCATCGTCACGGCAGGCTAGGGCGGTATGCCCCAGATTGCCGAGTGTAATTGCGGCCAGGATCTCGTCGCCCATTTCATAATCGATTTTCAGAGCCGCTTCATAATATTCGCGCGCTGCGGCGTAATCCCCCTGCCGGCGGGCCGCCTCACCCAGATTGACCAGGGCGGCCGATTCACCTGGCCGGTCGCTCAATGCATGATACAACGCCAGGCCTTCCTGGTAAAACTGGCGGGCCGACCCATACTCGCCCAGGTTGAGCGCTGCGGTGCCCAATCCGTTCAGGGCATCCGCCTGACCACGTCGATCCCCCACGGTTTCATAAATATCCCGGCTCTCAAGAAGAAACCTATGGGCTTCGGGATAGTCCCCCTGCCGAATAGCCAACCACCCCAACGTGAGGCGGGCGCGAGCAATCCGGCCGGGATCCCCCAGACGACTGGCAAAATCCAGACTCTCGAGCAGCATCGCCTGGGCCTGGGGCACATCCCCCTGTTTTCTGGCAATCCCACCCAGGTGGATCAGGGCTTCCGCACACCAACCATCCGCAGCGTGGGCCTTCGCCAAAGCCAGACCCTCCTGCAGCGGTTGCCGGGCCTGCTCATAGGCACCCAGATACCAGAGCGCTTCGCCGGTTTGAACCAGCAAGGGGATGCGCTCCCGGCTCCCGGACGGCAGCAAATTCAACGCCCGGGAGAAGTAGTCCACAGCCTCACGGTAGGCATAGCTTTGCAGCGCGCCAACCGCAGCGCGCGTCAGGTATTGGACAGCCTTTTCGGCATTTCCTGCCCGCTCAAAGTGATCGGCGATCTGGCCAACAAATTCAGACTCCCGTTCTGCTGAATAGGTGATCAGCCAATCAGCGGCGCGGGCGTGAAAGGCCGGCCGGTCACGCTTGAGAATGGTCTCATAAACCGTCTCGCGCAGCATAACATGCTGGAAGATATATTCGGCCGTGGCCATCAGGGTGGGGGCATCGGATTGGTAAACCATCTCCCGGCGGCACAGCGCGGCCAGGGAATGCCCGGTATCCAAAAGGGCGCTGCGCCTGGCGATAAAATCAACCGCCTTTTCCCAGAATGTGCGGCCAAACACGGAGGCGTACTGCAGGGTGTTTTTTTCTGCAGCCGTCAACAGATCAATGCGGGCCTGCAGCACGGCAGTCAGCGTGGGCGGGACCCGCACGGCAGCCAGCCGGTCGGGGTCCACCTGCCAATCCTCGCCGTCTTTAATCACCACGCCATCCTCGATCAGCATTTTGAGTAGTTCTTCCATATAAAATGCTGATCGAGGATGGC
>DAOQTN010000670.1:0-1670 GCA_035340555.1 Anaerolineaceae bacterium
TAGGTTTTGACATAGGACCCAAATCCGGCTTCCGCCACGCCCAGACCCAGATCACCGCCCATTTCATGGCCATACAGCGGCAGCCCGGCCTCGGTGCGCAGGGAATCGCGCGCGCCCAGACCACAAGCCCGCATGCCCATCGGTTCACCGATCTTGCGCAGGGCGTTCCACAGATCAACCGCTTTGTCGGGGTGCACAAACAGTTCAAAGGCCATCTTTTCACCGGTGTAACCAGTGCGGGAAACCACCAGTTCAAACCCGCCGACAACGGCTTCGCATAGTTCGGTGCGCTTCAGTGCCATGATGCGGCGGCGGGTGGGGGCATCCACACCCAAGCTGAGCAGGATCTCGCGGGATTTGGGGCCCTGCAGGGCGATGTCAATTCGCATGTCCGCCCCCTCTTTGGGGTCCCGCAGATTACGGAAGATGACATTGCGACCAAAGGCCCGGACCCAGGGTTGGTCATGATCCACCAACACCCGGCCTGCGCGCACGGCGTTCAACCAGGCCCAGTCCTTGTCGTCGTTGGAGGCATTCACCACCACCAGGTAGCGGTCGCTGCCGCGGCGGTAGACCAGAGTATCGTCAATCACCTGCCCATCAGGATCGAGGAAGTGGGTGTAGCAGGATTCGCCCACGGCCAGGGCACTGATGTCGTTGCCACAGACGCTGTCCAGGAAGGTGGCCGCATCCGGTCCCTCGGCTTGATAGACGCCCATGTGGGCCACATCAAACAGCCCGGCCACCTGGCGGCAGGCCAGATGTTCCTCGGTGACCGAGGTGTACCAGACCGGCATGTCCCAGCCGGCAAACGGAATCATCTTGGCACCCATCTCCTTGTGGACCTCATAGAGCGGTGTGCGCCGGGTGTCGGTGGGTTCGGCTTCAACCCATTTGAAGCGCGGCAGAGTCTTGCCCTTGCCGGCACTCATGCCAATGTGATAGGGTTTCTTCGGCGCCGCGGCGGTGCCCCGGGCGGCCGTGATGGGTTTGAGGGCTTCGGAAACATGGATGGGGCCGGGCAGGCGCCGGGTCAGATCGGTATCAAAGCTGACGTATCCGTCCGATAAATCGCGCAGCCAGGTTCCGGCCAGGCCGGCGTTTTCCGCCGGCAGGCTGAAACGGTAGCTTTCGGCCTCAACACAGGTCAAAATGCCGGCCAGTTCGCCCTTGGGGGTTCTCAAAATGGTCTTCTGACTCTGACCGGGTTCCAGGGCCTCGACATCGCTGCTGAAGGTGTAGTTGACAAAGCAACGCACATTGTCGCCGGAAAGATCAAATGCGGCCCAGCGTTTTTTGCCGGCGGGTTTGTCGTCGATGTAGAAGAAGTGAGGGTAGCCATGTTCGGGCTTTTTAGGATCGCGGACAGGGTCGGCGCCGGCTTTCTCGGCCAGGGCGCGCACCCGCAGCTTGACGTCTTCAAGCACGGCAAAATCCACCTTGGCGCGCTGCACAGGACCGGTGCGCATCTCAATGGTGTAGGGTTTGCAGGCATACAAGACATCGGCAATGGCATCGGCGACCTGCACCATCTCGGCTTCCTTCAACCCGCGCTGGGTCATCCAGGGGGTGCCGTAACGGATGCCAGTGGAGAACAGGGCGGTTTTGTCGCCCGGGATGGTGTTGCGGTTGCAAACCAATCCGGCCACATCCAGGATGCGGGCGGCCAT
>DAOQTN010000671.1:0-1668 GCA_035340555.1 Anaerolineaceae bacterium
GTTGGTGAGCGCACCTCCAAAGTCTGCTTCTGCTGAAATTGTCCGATGGTTCAAGAGGATGACTTTGCGCAGTCGGACCACCAGCCGTACCTGCCCTGCGGGTGGTCCTATCGATAAAGCCAATCGTCCTGCTCAATCCATGTTCTCCTGTGTGGTTTGCGGGTATGCTGGCCTGGCTGACCACAGCGCGGCGGTGAATATTTCCCGTCGGGCGGCAGTCAATCCGCCAATCGTCGCGCGTGATGATGCCAAAGCCGTTCTCACGGAATTGCGGCAGAGCGCAGTTGCAAGCCACCCGCTTTAGCCGGTGGTCGTTGACTTCAGCAACTCCAGAGAGAAGGATGATTTATTATCGCGCTGATCGGTACCGGGCGGCGGTGATGATTATGAACAGAGGGGGGAATCATTACGGACCGCGAAGTGTTTCTCAGTTAGAATTAGTCTGAAAAGGCATGGTATAAAAAATCGTCGGAGCGAAGTTGTCATGAAAAAGTCCATTGTCTTAACCATTTTGGGGACTCTGATGGTCGCCGCAGGTTTCATTGTGGCAGTGATTGTTGTTTTATTGAATCGGGACAGGCCGGCTCGGACGACCGAGCCGGATGGGCGATCACAGAAAACGCTTGATACCTTTGTGCAACTTGATGATTACCCGGCTTATGTGATGACTTATTATGACGACTATGCGCTGGATACGGCGCTGGCTAATGGAATTAGAAACGAAAAAGATGTCCTGGAACACTTTCAAAACCTGTACCAGCGGCCATTGGCCGGGCATGCCGGCCTGAATCTGGAACACAAAGCCTGCACCGGGTTCACGGCTCTAGCCGAAAACGGAGACGCCTACTTTGGCCATAATGAGGATTGGAAGAAAGGGGAGTATCTGGTATTATTTACGGCTCCGGCATCAGGATACGCGTCCATCAGCATTGGCGATATCAGCTATTTTATGGATAAACGGGATTCGCTGCTGCTGGCCCCCTTTTTTCCGCTGGCCGGCATGAACAGCACGGGACTGACCGTTTCAACCTATTCGGTCCCGGAATGCCAGCCCCCCCAGCACCAGGACCGGATTGATTTGATCTGGCCAGTGATGATCCGGCTTTTGCTGGATCGGGCGGCCAATGTGGCGGAAGCCCTGCAGCTGCTGAATTCTTACGATATTATCATTGAGCACGGAAATTGCATGCAGTTCTTCATTGGAGATGCAGCAGGAAACTCGGTTATCGTTGATTGGATTGATGGAAAAACGGTGCCCCTCAGCAGAGTCGGGGATTGGCAGGCGGTGACCAACTTTATCCAGCAGGACGCCCAGCCATCCGAGTTTCAAAACTGCTGGCGCTATCAGGCAGCCCGCGAATTTTTGGAAGACCACCGCCAGCAAATGAATGCAGAACTGGGGCTGCAATTGCTGGGCAAAACTGCACAAGACAGGGCTGGGTCGGGGGGAACACAGTTCAGTGTGCTTTTCAACCAATCTCGCGGGGATGTTTATATTGTGTTTGGCAGGCATTACGAAACCACCCATTACTTTTCTTTAAAGTAATCGGCCGTGGACGGCGTCACCAAACAAGAACTTCGAGGCCAAAAGTGTTATTCACTGGATAAATCCGGGAGTATAATGCTACAAAATGGAAACGCTGCGCCAGAACGCCCGTGAACTACTCG
>DAOQTN010000672.1:0-1664 GCA_035340555.1 Anaerolineaceae bacterium
TATGCGATCAACAATGAACCACGCCATCTGCCGACGGCGGTTCTGGTGCAGGACCCTGCGGAACGAGGGACAGCGATTCGCCGACATCGGCCCAACTTTTATTCTTTTGTGCCCACACAATTGCAACGGCTTCTGGCACAACGGGATATCTTATCCATGCTCCAGGAAGCCAAGGCGATCATTCTGGGGGGAGCTCCATGCCCACAGTCGCTATTGCAGGAATTTCAGAAGGCGCGACTACCGGTATCGTTAACCTATGGCCTGACGGAATCCGCATCGATGGTGACTGCGACAAATCCGGGTGAGATGGTAACTGACG
Source organism: Anaerolineaceae bacterium (assembly GCA_035340555.1). Classification (GTDB taxonomy): domain Bacteria; phylum Chloroflexota; class Anaerolineae; order Anaerolineales; family Anaerolineaceae; genus JAGOFZ01. Next base: position 320 of record DAOQTN010000672.1, read on the forward strand.
CCCGCATGGTGGGACACTGCCTACCGGGCCGAGAAGTATGGCTTGTGGATGGAGTTGTGGCGGTTCGGGGCGACACCCGTTTTCTGGGGTATGTTGATCAGGAAAATTAGGAAAAACCATTCGATGAAGATGGCTGGTTTTTAACCCAGGATCTCGGTCAATGGGATGCAGCTGGTTGCCTGATGATTTTAGGACGACGGGACGAGGTATTTCAATCCGGCGGCGAAAATATTGCGCCTGATGTGATTGAAGCTGTTCTTCAGCCCCTGTTGACCAGTGGATCACTGCAAGTGGTGCCGGCAGCACACCCCGACATGGGGCACGTGCCGGCTCTGGTGATCTGGAGCCCCAATCATCCGAATATTGAGCTTCTGTTGGAGCAGTCGCGGCAAGGGCTAGCGGGCGTGCAACGCCCCCGCTCAATTTTTTGGTTTGAGGTACCTCTGACGATTGAATTCAAGCCGTCGCGGCGTAAGAGCCGCCGGATGGTGGAGCAATACCTGCAGCGGCAAGAAGTTCCCGATCATTTTTTCTATTTATGGGGAGAGGCGTGATGACGGCGAAGTCTTTGAAAATCGCCATCATTGGTGGAGGCCCGGCGGGATTTTTCAGCGCCATCCATGCCGCCGAATCTTGTCCTTCGGCACAGGTTGATCTTATTGAGGGAACCCAGCGCCCGCTAACCAAAGTTTTGATATCGGGTGGTGGGCGATGCAATGTCACCCATCACTGTTTTGAGCCCAAACAGCTGGTGCAGTTCTACCCGCGGGGATCACGGGAACTGATAGGGCCCTTTCACAGCTTCCAGCCCCGGGATACGGAAGCCTGGTTTGCCCGCCATGGGGTCACCCTGAAGGTGGAGTCGGATGGGCGCATGTTTCCGGTGACGGACTCATCCCGGACCATTGCGGATTGCCTGCGGGATGCAGCTTCCAAAGCCGGAGTTCATCTGAAGCTGGGGAAAATTGTACGGCATATTGCCCGGGACGCAGCGGGCTCTTTTTTTCTGACGTTTAAGGCTGATGACGTGGCAACCTACGATCGTGTCCTGCTGGCCACCGGCAGCAGCCCCGCCGGACACCAATTGGCCGCTTCACTGGGGCACCGTATCGTCGATCCAGTACCGTCCCTGTTCACCTTTGAGATTTCCCATCCCCTGTTGCAGGATATGGCGGGACAGAGTTTTTTGGATGTGCGGGCCGATCTTGCTTGGAATGGTGTGCGATCTTCTTATTCCCAGCGGGGACCGCTGCTGATCACCCACTGGGGATTGAGTGGTCCGGCGGTTTTAAAACTCTCGGCTTTTGCCGCCCGCGAATTGCATGATCATCATTACCAGGGGCAG
>DAOQTN010000673.1:0-1662 GCA_035340555.1 Anaerolineaceae bacterium
GGCATAGATATACCTCCGTCAATGATTTTAGTATACCAAATTTTTGGGGATTTTTCAGACTGCATACCCTGATCTTTGAATGAATTGCTGCCAGGGCTCCAGCCATTGGAAGTGCAATCCTTCTTATAGCGAAAGTTTCTGGGCGTATAATACCCTGATCCAAAAAGATAACAGCCAGCCTGGAGAGACGCTATGTTAACTTCCGTTGCCACCGCCAACTTATTCACTCACCCCTTCGAGCAGGTGCTGGAGATCATCGCCGAGGCCGGCTTTCGGAATATCGAGCTGGACCTGTTTTGGGAACGCAAGCAGTGGGCCATGGCCCAACACCTGCGCGGCGTGCCGGCCCGGCGTGTGGTGCGCATGGTCGAACAGGCGGGTTTGAACATCAGCAGCATTCACGATGGCGGGGGTGTGTTGGATGGTCACCACGGCATCAGCGGCTACATCAACCCGGCCCTGGATCAATATTTGGATGCGCTGGGCTACGCCCCCCAATGCCTGGTCTTTCACACCCCGCACGTTGAGGGCGACCCCGGCGCTGGATGGTGGCCGCGCACCTCGGGCGAGATCGTCCAGGCGCTCGAAAAATACCGCCGGCTGTGTACCTGGGTGACGGTTGAGAATATGCCCTTCTTTGACGGTTATTTCGTCCCGCTGACGACGCCCGCGGCGCTGAATGCGTTTGTGCGCCAAAACGGCTTGAGCGTCACCTTTGACACCACCCACTACGCCGAGATCGAGACCGACATCCTGGCCGCCGCCAGGGAATTAAAGCCCAGCATTAAGACGGTCCACCTCAGCGATTATCAGGCGGGCCGGAGGCATGTTTTCATTGGCGAAGGCACACTCGACCTGGCGGGCTTTTTCGAGGTCATCGACAAAGAACAGTTGAATGCAGTCACGTTGGAGTGCTCCTTCTCGCCGCTGAGTGGCAGCTCTCAAGAAATGAGCCAGGCTGAGCTGGTGGGCAGACTGCGAGAGGCGCAGGGTGTGCTGGAACGCTGGCTAGATGGGAAAGATGATGGCGGCAACAACCACTTACACAATTGAAGAATGGGATGAAACGCATCCCCGTTGGGGCGAGTTTTTAGCCTGCCTGCAAGCGACTGCCCCTGACCAGGCGTCTTTTGTTTTTGAGAAGCATGGGCGTGCCTACCAAACGTGTTTGCTGGTGGCGCTGCAATCCGGCGAAGTGGTCGGCTTCATCCGTTTTGTGGTGCAGCCGATCGGCCCGGATGTCAACTGCCCGCCGCTGCACCTCGACGGCGTGCCGCTTACCGAAGCCAAGATCCATGCCTTTGCCGTGAGCGGAAAAGCCCGCCGCCAGGGCATCGGCACCGAGTTACAGCGGCAAACGATCCGGCGCGCCAAGGCCTTGGGTTGTTACCAGGTGGCCTCTTATAGTTGCTATGGACGCAGCGCCAATCATCATATCAAGCTCTCTTTGGGCTTTGCCGCCCAGCCGGAAGTGCATGGGGATCATCATCAGGGTGTTTATTTTCTGATGCCGCTGTGTGGCAGCCCACAAAGAGATGATCCGTGATCTGTATCGGATTCCTATACTTTGCTGTTTTGTTAGGGTTCTGTTGTATAATGTACCCCAGGCATTAAGCAATCATGAGTGCAGAAAGGAGGCGCCTGCCCAGCATCGTGCCGCTG
>DAOQTN010000674.1:0-1649 GCA_035340555.1 Anaerolineaceae bacterium
CAGGCTGGCTTTGGACATTTCGCGCAGCAGCCCGCCCAGCAGGGTGTCCTGCTGGATGGCGCGCATGTAAATTCGCAGGGTAATCTTGTCGCCGGGGTAAATACGATTGGGCAGCACCGGGCGATCAAAGATTGGGGCTGTGCGTGCCCCACCTTCCAATTGATAGAGTCCCAGCCCGGCGTCGTAAGTCTCGTTGGCCAGTGAAACATGTACCGTGCCGCTGGCAATCCGATTGGTCAGAATGGTCCCCTGCTTGTTGACAAACCAGCGCACGGCATCAATCCCCAGATAGTGCTTGCGAGCTTCAATCTCGGCAGTATCGTTGGGATTTTCGGCCGGCCGTTTGATCAGATAATAATGATGTTCACCCTTTCCGGCGTCAGTTGGCATGGCTGTTTCTCCTCATTCCTGATGAATAAAAATATTATACAATCAAAACTGACAGATGATACCGTCAGGTGGAGTTACATCACCACACAAAACCGATTTTCATCATATTGACGCAAAGGGCGCGATCGGTTAACCTAATGATGTAACAACCCGGTGGAGGAGAGTTGCTCATCCGATCCCCCAGTAGGCAAGCATTATCCGGCATTCTGATGGCAAAAATCTTTCGATTTTCAAACCCAACAGGAGTGAACTTCAATGGCTTCCCAAACCAACGCGTTTGAAATGGCACAGCGGCAGTTCGACCATGTGGCCGATTTGCTCCGTCTGGACCAGCCCGTGCGCGAATTTCTGCGCTGGCCGATGCGCGAATTCGCCTTCCGCATCCCCGTTCGCATGGACGACGGCACGCTCCGCATGTTCCAGGGCTTCCGTGTCCAACACAACGATGCCCGCGGCCCGAACAAGGGCGGCATTCGCTTCCATCCGGCTGAAACCATCGACACTGTGCGTGCCCTGGCAACCTGGATGACCTGGAAATGCGCCGTGGCTGACATCCCCCTGGGTGGCGGCAAGGGCGGTGTGGTGGTTGATCCTTCCACCCTGTCAACCGGTGAAAAAGAACGCCTTGTCCGCGGCTGGGTTCAGGTCATGTGGAAGAACATTGGCCCCCGCCAGGATGTCCCGGCCCCTGATGTTGGCACCACCCCTCAGATGATGGGCTGGATGATGGATGAATATTCCAAACTGAGCGGTGTCTACACCCCCGGTGTCATCACCGGCAAGCCTGTGGGCGGTGGCGGTTCTCTGGGCCGCACTGAAGCCACCGGTTTTGGCGTCATCTACACCGTGCGCGAAGCCATGACCCATCTCAAACTTGATCCCAAGAGCTGCACGGCGGCCATTCAGGGCTTTGGCAATGTGGCGCAGTATGCCGCCATCGGCTTCATTGAACACTTGGGCGGCAAGGTCATTTGCGTCTCCTGCTGGGACCGCGAAGATCGCACGTCCTACACCTTCTCCAAGAAGGACGGCATCGATCCTCGTTTCCTGATGTCCATCACCGACCAGTACGGCACCATCAACAAGCAGGCGGCCCGCGATGCTGGCTACACCATCGAATCCGGCGATGCCTGGATCAGCAAGGACGTGGATGTGCTCATCCCCGCCGCTCTTGAAGGTCAGGTCAATGCTGAATCTGTCCAAAAGATCAGCAAGGGTGTCCGCATCATGGCTGAAGGCGCCAACGGACCCACCACCCC
>DAOQTN010000675.1:0-1647 GCA_035340555.1 Anaerolineaceae bacterium
CCGCGCAAATTGCCTGAAGAGCAGCCTGGCCATCGCACATGCCCTGGCCATGGTCGAGATTCACTTTGCCGCCACGCGGGCCGGACTGCAAGTCCAGACCGACTCGCGGGTCTTGTTTTCTGACGGGCAATCCCTCCGCCCGGATCATGTCATCACCTTGCCCGATGGCCAGCTTCTACTGTATGAGGTTGAACAGTCTGCTAATTCCGATTTGACCCGCCGTGTGACCGAAAGCCTGGAGCATAAGATCGCTTTCTTTCAGAGCGAGGCGGCTGCCAGCTACCTGCCAGAGGTTCGGATGGTGATCAATCTGGCGCGTGGCACAGCCTTTGAAAACACCTGCGCTTTATGGAAGAAGGTCTTTGCCCTCCTGCATCCGAATAATCAACCGCCTGCTTTCCGTCTTTTAGCCATCACGCTGAGCGAGTTTTTACAACGCCCCGATTGGCAGCCCGCCGCCTCAGATATCTGGCGCGACCTGAGCCAGGTGGAAACCGCAAGCGAACCCGAAGCCAACCATTCGTGGGATCTGGTGCTGCCAGAGCGCAACTGGGAAGACGACCTCGACCTGCTTTCGGGGCTGCTGCTGATGTATAAAGACGCTCGGCGGTCTCAACCCAAACCATCCACAGGTTTCCTGGCAGTCATGTGCCTGATTTACGAAGCTTCACATGGCAATGATCGCTTTGTGGTCTCTTATACCCCTCCGGTTGAATCAATCTTTTTGCTGCGTCACTATCTGAAGCTGCATCCCCGGTTATTTGAGCGTTTGCAAACCGAGATGCACCGCGGGCATGGCAAGGTCCGTTGGAATAACCTGATGATTTTACACCGCATGCAGCAGGTGGTTGATAGCTTTCTGGATTACTACGGGATCGGTAACGGCTTTGCCTTTCGGGCCGTGGTCTGTGAAGGCCCCGGGAATCTGTATCAACCAAGCCTGTACCACCTGGATATCCAGGTGCCGGATTCGGGACGTCCTTTTGACAGCTTGCCCAGCATCCATGCCCTGGGATGGGTGCTCTGGGCCCTATTCGAATTTTCTGAAGAGCTGGGGTTGGGCACTTTGGAATACTGGTAAACCTTTTGAGTTCATATTCAGGAGATAAGCATGAACGCTGAAATCAATGATTTTTCAAATTACTTGCGCACGCTGGACCGCTCACCCATTACAGTCTCGGGTTACTTGCGAGACCTCGACCTGTTTTCCACCTGGTTTGAGCAGACCAATGGCACGGCGTTTGCCGCAGAAAACATCACCAGCCTCGATATTCGCGATTATCGTCAATATCTGCAGACCATTCGCGGCATGCGTGCGGTGTCGGTTAACCGCAAACTTTCAGCCATCAGCGCCTTCCTCAACTGGGCCTGCCAGTCTGGCAAAATCTCCACCTCTCCTATGGAGCATGTTCACCAACTGGCCCGCACAGTGCCCGGCCCGCGCTATCTGGATCGCAACCAACAGAATGCGCTGCTGCGCACGTTGGAGAAAGAATATCAACAGGCCACGCAGCAGCGGTATCCGTATCGCTGGCGCATCTACCGGCGGGATGTCTACCTGGTACGTTTCCTGTTAGCCACCGGCATCCGGTTGAGCGAGGTGGTCTCCATGCAGCTTTCCAGCTTCACCCTGGAGCGCGGCCGCAG
>DAOQTN010000676.1:0-1646 GCA_035340555.1 Anaerolineaceae bacterium
CGGTTTCTCCAGCAGCGCCGCAGCCAATCACCTATACCTTGAATGTCCAATGGGACTTTGGGTATCGCCAAGTGGTGGTTCAGCAAGACATTGGCTATACGAATAATTCTACGGAACCCATCACCCAACTGGTATTGATGGCTGAGCCCAACCGCTGGAAGGGAGCTTTTGAACTGGAGGCCTTGACCGGCGCAGACGGGCAGAACTATCCCAATGCGGTGCTGGACTCAAATCAATTGACCATACCGCTGGATACCCCCCTGATGCCAGGGCAGCAAATTGCACTGCAGGCCAACTATACCATTGACCTGCCAGAGATCCCGCCGCCATCAGAGAGCTACCGCCCGGTGCCGTTTGGGTATACGGTCAATCAGAGCAATCTGGTGGACTGGTATTTGTACTTTCCGCCCTATGAGACTGGACGCGGCTGGCTGGCGCATCCGGCCTGGTATTACGGCGAACACCAGGTATATGAGCTGGCAGATTTTGACATTACGCTGGATGTGAGCAACGCCCCGGAGGGGCTGGTGCTGGCCGCCAGCGCTCCCGCCGAGCAGGACGGCAGCCGGTATCATTACATACTGAAAGACTGCCGCAGTTTTGCCATCTCAGGCAGCCCGATCTATACGGTGTTTGAGAAACAGGTTGGGAATATCACGGTGTTGAGTTATTCGCTGTTCCCGTTCTCGCATCCGGCAGCGGAGGCAGCACTGGAAGCAACCAGCGAAGCGGTCAGCCTGTACGGGGAACTATTCACACCCTACACACGGACTACATTGAGCGTGGTGGAAGCTGATTTTTTGGATGGGATGGAATATGATGGGCTGTACTTCCTCAGCCGGGGATTTTACAGCCTGTATGAAGGCACAGACCGCGGTTACCTGACGATGATTGCCGTGCACGAGACCTCGCATCAATGGTGGTTTGGGAGTGTGGGGAATGATCAAGGGCTGGAGCCCTGGCTGGATGAATCCCTGGCAACCTACTGCGAACGGTTATATTACGAACAATCAGGGCCTGAGGCAGTGAACTGGTGGTGGGCATACCGGGTAGATTTCTATAACCCGGCGGGCTGGATCAACCGGGGGATTTACGACTACGGCGGCTATCTGCCCTATCGGAATGCGGTCTATTTGCGCGGGGCACAATTTTTTGAAGATTTGCGAACCACCATGGGAGACGAGGCGTTTTTTGCGTTCCTCAAAGATTATGCTGAAACATTGCAAAATCAAACCGCTGACCGGGAAGTTTTTTTTGAAATTGCCGCCCGGCATACTGATGCTGACCTGAGCAGTCTGCTGGCTGAGTATTTTATGCCGTGAGCGGACTGCGTCAGATACTGCAGGATTGCGCCGAAACGCGTGGGCTGCACTTGCTGGGGGTCAGCCCGGTACAGACGCCCGCCCATATTGAGGCTTATGAAAAATGGATTGGGGCGGGCAAGCAGGCCGAGATGGGCTATTTGGCGCGGCCTGACGCGGTATTAAAACGTCGTAACCCCGCCGAGCTGCTGCCAGGGCTACGCTCCATTGCCGTGGTGGGGCTGCGATATGCAGCGCCGGGTCCGGCGGCACTGCCCGGCGACCCGACGCGCGGTCAAGTGGCAGCCTATGCCTGGGGCAAAGATTATCACAGCGTGATTCCGG
>DAOQTN010000677.1:0-1640 GCA_035340555.1 Anaerolineaceae bacterium
GCCAACGCGATGGTCCAACAGGCCGCGTCTGAACAGACGACGGTGACAGTTGATCCGACTGTGCTGAGCGACATGGAAACCCAGGGCTCCGCCAGCTACTGGATCGACTTTAAAGCCGAAGCTGACCTCTCTGCCGCCTATGACATGGGCTGGACAGAGCGCGGCTGGTATGTCTACAATACGCTCACCGCAACCGCCAAAGAATCCCAGGCGAATGTTGCGGCTTATCTGACAAGCGCCAATGTGGAATACCAGTCCTACTGGATCAAGAACACCATCCTGGTCAAAAACTCCAACCTGACCACGCTGAATGGCCTGCTCAATTTCTCGGAAATTGAAGCCATCAACCCCCGGCACACGTTCATCCTGTATGAACCGGATACCACAGCAGCGGTCATTGATAACGACTCCAAAGCCATTGAGCCCAACCTCACCCATGTCAATGCAGACGATGTCTGGGCGCTGGGTTTTGAAGGGACCGGTTTGGTGGTTGCCAACATTGATACCGGTGTGCGCTACTCGCACCAGGCCCTGGTTGGGCAGTATCGCGGCAACAATGGCGGCACCTTCGACCATAACTACAACTGGTTCAACCCCGATAATCTGAGCGATGACGAACCCCGCGATGGTCACGGCCACGGCACCCACACCATGGGCACCATGGTGGGTGATGACGGCGGCAGCAACCAGATCGGTATCGCCCCCGGAGCCGAGTGGATGGCCTGCGCTGGCTGCCCTGATGGCGGCTGCACCGATTCCGCCCTGCTGGGCTGCGGCCAGTTTATTGCCGCCCCCACCGATCTGACGGGTGCCAATCCCAATCCGAATATGCGCCCCAATGCGGTCAACAACTCCTGGGGCGACTGCGGTACGGCCTATGATCCCTGGTACGTCGACCCCATCACTGCTTGGCTTGCGGCCGGTGTGTATCCGGTGTTCTCGAATGGCAACGCCAGCAACTGCGGTTACCCGGCCCCTCCAGGACTGAACACGGTCGGCAACCCAGCCCGCTCTGGCAATGTGACCGGTGTGGGTTCTTCGGGTGAACAGAACGGCCAGTACGCCACGCACTCCAACTGGGGCCCCACCGACAATCTGGACACGGTCAATCCCGTGACTGGATTTGAGAACTTGAAGCCCCAGGTCCTTGCTCCTGGTGTCAGCATCCGTTCCTCCACGCCTGGCTCGGACAGCGAATACCAGGATGGCTGGAGTGGCACCTCCATGTCGGCTCCGCACGTCACCGGCCTGATCGCCCTGATCTGGCAGGCTGCGCCCTGCCTGGTGGGACAGTATGCCTTAACTGAGACCATCATCGAAGAGTCCGCTGTGGATATCGTCTATGATGATGGCTCGGCTGCCACGCCCACCAACTGGCCAAACTACGCCACCGGTTGGGGCGAAATTGACGCCCTCGCGGCAGTCAACCAGGCCCAGGGCATGTGCGCGATGGGCACCCTCAGCGGCACGGTGGAAGAATTAACAGCGGGCACTCCGGTTGAAGGCGTCACGGTGCGTGCAGATGACGGCGCGGGCTTTGTCCGCAATGTCCTCACCCTGGCTGATGGCACCTACACGGTGGACCTGCCCGAAGGCACCTATACCGTTACCGCCACCAAATACGGCTACACCATGGACAC
>DAOQTN010000678.1:0-1638 GCA_035340555.1 Anaerolineaceae bacterium
GGAACCGAACGTCAATCTGTCATGGATGGATTTGAGTAGGTTTCGGAGAACGGATGATTCTTAACCCAGACCTCAGCCTGTTGGCGGTGCTCATCATAGTGCCGGTGGGTGCTGCCCGCCAGAATTTGCTGGGGCGTCCATTCCAGGGGCATCCCGGCAAACGTTGCCGGATCCAACAGTTCGGCTGTGCTGATTTGTTGGAGCAGGCTCAACAGCTGTTTGTATGTAATAATGGCGCTGGCCAGCACCTGTGTCAGCGGCTGGTCTTTCGTAAGGAGGTAAATCTGTGCATTACGCTCATCGGTGGGCAGCTTCCACAGTTCCGAGCCTTCAAACCGCCGGGTCTCCAGCAGATGGATCATTTCACGTTCATACCACGCAATGTGTACCACCACGTCCTTCAATGACCAATTCCCACAGAAGCCCGGCTGTCCCCAAGCCGTAATTGGAATCTGATCCACGGCCGCCTGCCAGGCTGTCCGGGCGGCAATGACCGTATCTACAAATAGTTGCGCTTCATTCATCAATCAGCACCTTTTTATCACCCGACATCAACCGACATCAACCGATACATTTTTTATCACCTAAAAATCAATTGCCGGCGTTTCCCCCGCCAGCAGTCCGCCCAGCTCGCCGAACACCTCAAACACGGGCTGCTCTTGCGGAACTTTTTGAGTGAACAGGAACAGCTCCATTGAGCGGGTATACCCCCAATCATGCAGCACCCCGGCAATCGAGCCGGTCTTGTGAAAAAATTCGACGGTATCGCGCGTCAGGTTGCGTTTGAACAGAGCCTCATCCTGGTTGACCGCCAGCATGGCTTCAACCCGGGTGGTTTCGGCGGGGGGCAGGGCGCGGATCAGGTCATAAAAATGGATCGCCTCACTGGCACTGACCCAGTTATCCAGCCCGCGCGCTTTGGCCTCATAATCCATCAGCTTCCGTTGGATCTGGGTCCCGGTCAATCCCAGCACCTCCCGCATGGTCTGCTGCAGCCGGGCCAAACCAATCCGCTGGATGATTAAATTAGTGCACAAATTGTCCGAGAGGGCAATCATCATCAGCAGCAGGTCCTGGTAGGGTAGCCGGCGGCCCTGCAGCAGCCAGGAGAAACCGGCCCCCTGCACCTGCGGCTCGGCATCCAGATCACAAAGCTCGCTCCGGTCCACCAAACCTTGGCGTTCCAGATGGATCCAACTCAGCAAAATGGGTATTTTAATGATTGATGCCGATGAGAAGCGCTCGCAGTTGGCCTCAAAAACGGGGTTGCCACCAGCGGGATGACAATAAAAGGCATAGTTACATCCTAAGTGCTCCAATCGGGCGAGGGTGGTTTTGATATTCATATGGTTTTAGGGGTCCTCCTGTGAGGGGCGGTGTCTCGGCACGCGGGATCTTTGTTTGAACTGCGGGGGCGCGGCTGACAATTATTACCCCGATTATAATTTTCTTCTCGAAAATTGGGTGATTAACGTAACCGCCAATCCTGTTTGACATCCCAAAACTTTAAGGATATACTCATGAAATTCGTATATAATCAGTGAGTATGTTTGGTTGGCAAGTCTCAATCCCCCAAATCCATTATTACAATCCATCTAACTGAAGAGGCAAAGCTGCATGGCCGAATTATTACAAGTG
>DAOQTN010000679.1:0-1637 GCA_035340555.1 Anaerolineaceae bacterium
GAAACCTGTACCAGGGCATGCGCGGTCTTCATCATCTGGATTGAGTGGGCGGCCGTGGAGGGAACAGGCGAAGTGGACAACACTGCTATACGCATATTTTCCCTTTCGATTCGTCAAGCTCCAAGCGGCGGACCGTTTTGACGCCATGGATAACCATCCAGCTGACGGACACCAGAAAATATCCTGACAGCAGGGTCGCTTCCATCAGATAACCCGCTGCAGGCAGCAGAATAACCGCCAGCAGGACCTTGCTCAGCATGCACCAAAAACCGACTTTGAGCGAATATCCCGGTTGGCCGAGCGCCAACAGCAGGGGGCGATTCCAAAACAGGATATTGGCCACCCCAAAACCGATCAGCAAGATGAAGAGAACCGGCATCGCCGGGGCATAATCCGCGGTGTAAAGCTGCAACGTATGCCCTCCGATGGTTACCAAAGGCTCAAAAAGCAGCTGCCGTCCCCAAAATGCCAATCCCAGGATGATCATCATGGTCCAGCCGGCTGCAATAATGCTGACCCGCTGCAACAAGGTGCGTAAACGATTCCAACTGCGCACCGCGACAGCCCGGGTGATTTCAGGAAAAGTGGTGCTGATGAATGGCGTAATGGGCATGATCATCAGATTGACAATCGAGAGGGCCATTTTGAAATAGCCCGCCTCAATCGGTGTAAAGAAGAAGCCCACCCACATGACTTCGCTGTCCCGGGCAATCATATTGATGGTTCCGGAAAAATTTGTTGCCACGGCATAACGCAGCAATTCCCGGCGGGGCGGCAGTTGATTGAAGGACACCCGCAGCCAGTCGCGCCCCAGCAATTCCGGCAGACGCCGCCAGGCGAGGATGGCCGGACCGATACCGATGATCAATTTCCCGGCCAGGTAGGCCCACAAAACCGCCAGGACACCTGATTTTTGAAACCAAGCCAGCAGGATCAATCCCGCCGTGACCACCGCCTGGATGAGGTTCAAGGCCGCCTGAGAGCGAAAGTGACCACTCACCTGCAGCACGCCATTGGCGGTTTCAGCCACCAGACTGCCAAGGATGGCGGCACCATATAACATGATCAATGGTATAGCGGTCAAGTCCTTGATGAAAAGGCGGGCACCCAAGGGGGCCAACAGCACCAGGACTCCAAAGGCCAGCAACGATGTCACAGCCTCGGTCAGGGCTGCTGCCTTGATCACCGCCGCGGCCCGTTCAGTATTCCGCTGTTCCAGAGCCTCGCCAACATACCGCACGATCACTTCGCCCATGCGAAACGAAAACAACCGGTTGACATCCGAAACAAAACCAATGACCAATCCCAGGACGCCAAAGTTGGACACTCCCAACAAGTTAGCGGTGACGATACTCAGAACGGCACTGATCGCATTACTGGCAAATAGATAGGTGGAGTTTTTCACCACCCTGCCAAGCAGGCGGTCCTTAATCAACCGCCCCGGAGGCTGGGCCGGGGAGGTGTCGGTCATGGTGTTAGGGCCTGGGAGGTGTCGGTCATGGTGTCAGGACCTGGGAGGCCCAGCTTCTTTCAGTCATATACCAGTCCACCAGGTTGGTGATTCCATCCGCCAAGCCGACCTGGGGGTTCCAGCCCAATAAACGTCGGGCTTTGGAGACGTCCGCCAGATTGGCAAG
>DAOQTN010000680.1:0-1636 GCA_035340555.1 Anaerolineaceae bacterium
ATGTCGCCCTATGATTTGACCCGCGGGCGAATTGTCTATCGGTCCAAGAAACCCAACGAAAACCTTCCCCTGGAAGCATAGGTTTCAGCCTGCTGTTATCAAAATCAACCGCCCCGACAATGCTCGGGGCGGTTATCTTTTCAATCAGGAAGAAAGCGGGCTTAGCGCATCCGGTTGTCGAAGGATTGCAGTGCCTTCATGTAGTTCGCTCGTTCAAAAGCCGCCGGTTCGGCAACGTTCTTCTGACTCATGCTGCCACGCATCTGCATAATGGAGGTGTATTCGTACTTGACCAACCACTGTTCCAACTCGGCGGTAATTTCGGTCGCTCGCGCCGGGCCATGAGCAATCAATTCAGAAGCCAGCATGGTGACATTGGCACCCGCCATCACCGATTTGACCACATCAGCGGCCGTGTGCACACCGGTTGTCAGTGCCAGGTCGGCCTTGATCCGGCCATAAAGCAGTGCCGTCCAGCGCAGCGGCAGGCGCAGTTCAGCAGAAGTGGATAGATCCAGGGTGGGCAGGACTTCCAGGGTTTCAATATCCAGATCAGGCTGGTAGAAGCGGTTGAAAAGCACCAGGGCGTTGGCGCCCGCCCCCACCAGAGCGCTGGCAAAGTGCGGCAGCGCCGTGAAATACGGACTGAGCTTGACCGCCAGGGGGATGTGGATTTGTTTGCGCACCGCGGCCACTAGATCCACGTAAGCCTGCTCCAATTCAGCCGCAGTCAGGGCTGTATCGGTGGGCAGGTAGTAGATATTCAATTCGAGGGCGTCGGCTCCAGCTTCCTCAATCAAACGGGCGTGATCCACCCAGCCGCCGGCTGAAACGCCATTCAGACTGCCAATGATTGGAATGGAGACGCTCTGTTTGAGTTTCCGAATCAGATTGAGGTATTCATCGGGGCCAACATTGTAGTGATCCAGATCGGGGAAGTACGTGAGGGCCTCGGCAAAAGACTCCGAGCCATGGCTGAGAAAGTGGTCCAGGGCATGGCTTTCGTGGGAGATCTGCTCCTCAAATAGGGAATACATTACCACGGCGCTGATGCCGGCATCCTCCAAACGGCGGACAGTATCCACCTTTTTGGATAGGGGGGAGGCCGAAGCCACCAGAGGGGTTTTAAGGGTTAAACCCAAGTATGTTGTCGTCAGGTCTACCATCATCATCCTCCATTCCAGATTTAGGGGCAGCCCCCGGTCAGGGTGGCCAGGGGCTGCAACGATTGAAAGGGATCAGGCCTGTTCGTCAGGTTTGTAGTGCATGGCGGCCAGCTGGCGATAGTACTCCCAGCGGCGGGCAACATCTTCTTTGGCCTGGAGCATCAGCGCTTCGGCACGGGCTTCATCGGTTTGGATCAGTGTGCGGTAGCGGGTTTCGTTGTAGGCATAATCCTGCACCGAAACGGTGGGATCCTTGCTGTCGATGGACAGGGGATTCTGGCCCTGATCAATGAGCGCCGGGTTGTAGCGGTACATCGGCCAAATGCCGGATTGCACCGCCAGCCGCTGCTGATCGAGGCCCTTGCGCATGTCAATGCCATGAGCAATACAATGGCTGTAGGCAATGATCAGGGATGGGCCATCGTAGGCATCTGCCTCAAGGAAGGCCTTGAGGGTCTGGGCATCGTTGG
>DAOQTN010000681.1:0-1628 GCA_035340555.1 Anaerolineaceae bacterium
GCAAGAGTAACAGGATACAAGTTATGCCTCGACATGCAAACAAACAAGCGCAATCCCCTTTAGGCCACTGGTTACTGGATTATGTGGCAGCGCAGCAGCTAACGCTGACCGAACTCTCCCGGTTGGCCGGTTTATCAGATGGCACGCTGCGCAGCCTGATCTATTACCCTAACCGGCTGCCCTCACTCGAAACCTGCGTGCGCTTGGCCAAGGCCACCGGCTACCCGGCCAGCACGTTCTTGAAACTCGCCGGCGTGGTCGAAGCCAGCGGAGCAGAGAGCCTTGATCCGCAGCGGCTGGACTTGCTGCGCCTGTACGACCGGCTCAGGCCGGACTTGCAGCGCATGTTGGTGATGATCGCCGAGTCGCTGCAAAAATTCAACCGTCCAGACCCGCCAGGCAGTTCAGAAGCGTGATGACATGGGAGGTGCAGCGATGAAAGTTTTCGGCGCACTTGCAGGCATATTCCTGGTGATTGTCGTCATCCTATCCTTGTTGACTGCCCTGACCAGTGCTTCTGCCAGCCTGGCAAACGGGGTGGCGAACGCCGCCGCATCCACCGCCCTGCTGACCTCGCAGTGCTTGAGCGGGTTCATGGTGGTTGTCGCCCTGATCGCCGGAGCGGGAGTGGGCGTCACCACCTACCGTTTTGTCTCCGGGCGGCAAGCGCGCCAACTGCCAACCCCGCCCGCCGCGCCTGCCCCCTACCCGGTCATCCGGATGCAGGATCCGCAGCCCAACCGTTATTATCTACCGGCTGGTAACCAACGCCTGCCGGTAATCTACACACAGGAAAAAGCCCCGGCTGACGAGGCAGACAGCCAGGATATCTTGTTCCGCAATTGGGGGTGGTGAGATGAAACGGTTTGCAAGCTTGCCCACCCATCTCCATAACCTGCTGATCCTGGCTGCGCTGGCCCTGATCGTGTTCGCCATGGCGCTGTCCGGCTGCGCCGGCGTCTCAGTTGATTCCATCGCCCCGCCCACCAGCGCCATTCTATCCACCCCAATCCCACCCTTTATTGCCACTGACCAGGCCTCGGCGATCCAGGCGCGCTCGACCATCCAGGCCGGGGAAGCCATGGCCTACAACTTGGCCTTGACCGGAACGACGGTAGCTGTCGAAGTCAACACCGAATCCACCCGCGTGGCCCTGCAACTCACCAGTTCTGCTGCTACCGAGATGTATTTCGCCCGCCAGACCCAATCATCAGGCGAGGCGACCGCCACAGCGATCAGCTTTGAAGCCACCAGTTCGGTTGCCACCCAACAAGCGATCGGCACCGGCACCGCCCAGGCGGCCACGGCGACCCAGGTGATGTCCAACCATTTCGTGCAGGCCACCGCCACCCAGTTGGCAGTCAATGAGCTGATCCGCCAGGATGAAAGCCAGCGCCAGTCGCTGGAATTCCGCACCTGGGCCTGGCGAATCTCCCTGGTGCTAGCCTTTGTATTCGGGTTGGTATTGATCTGGAAAGCCACGCCCTGGGTGCTGCTCAAGTTCTTCGGCTTCCAGTCCTGGAACGGCAAGCCGATCATCGTGGTGCCGGGCAGCCGGGGCGGATTCAAGATCGTGGACATCGCCCGCAGCCTGGGGCCAGGTGTGATCATTGACGAGAAAGGCAACC
>DAOQTN010000682.1:0-1623 GCA_035340555.1 Anaerolineaceae bacterium
ATGGAGGGTTCATACTCCGGCATGAACTTGCGCCCTTCCGCCAGGGAGACCACCGCCAGTTTGGAGTCGTAATTAAAAAGCCCCGTTTGAAAGGTCCCCACCATCACGTATTGTCGGGAGACCGTTCCGCCGGATATCACTGTGGATGAGGATTCCGCTTGCGGGCTTAGGATGGTGATTTCATCGCCGATCTCAGCCCCCAGCTGTCCCGCCAGGGCCTCCCCCAGGATCACACCCGGCAGGCGCGAGTCGACACCTTCCGGTGCAATGATGGGGGCGTGCAGATCGCTGATGGCCTCCAGCCGCCCCGTGGCCATCGAACGCTCAAAACTCCAGATATCTGCCTTAAGGTTAGGATCGATGCCAAATAACACCACCGCCGACAGGTGTTTTCCCTGCTTCATCACCACGTCCGCCTGGGTAAACGGCTCCACGCCTGCCACTCCCGGAAAGTGTTCACGAAAGGTTTGCAGGGAGTGTTCACGCATGGGGAACCCGGCGACGGCGTTTTGCCCCAGGACTTCCACATGGGGCTGCCCCCGCAGCATTTTCTCTTTAAGTTCCTGCTCGAATCCACCCATGACCGAGAGCACGATAATCAAGGCGGCGACCCCTAGCGCAACCCCCATGATGGAGATGGTGGTCATAAAGGATAGGCCGTGGCGGTTACGGCGGGATACCAAGTTTCGCCAAGCGATCCACTGTAAAAACCACCAATTTGAGGAGCCCATCTGCAAAATCGTCGTCCCCCGCTTGCCACCGGATGGTGCGCGCAATCCTAATCTTCTGAAGGTTAAAGGGATTTTTATCATTATTTGTAAGGAATTGTAACAAATTCTTTACCAAGTCCTGGGCGGGGCTTCAGACCGATCTGAACCTGACAACTGACCAGAAAAGTGACATCCAGGCACTGCGTGGGTTTGCCAGATCAACAGGTTACTCCTGGCCCGGGCTTTGCACAGCGGGAATGGCCGGCCCTTTAACCGGCCCAGTCGGAAATTGATGTTGTCACACGTTGCTGTTGTAAAGGAATTCCCCATGAGACCAATTATCTATCTACTAATGATGAGCCTTACCGTTGTGCCGGCCTGTGCCAAGAAAAAGAAAAAACATGGAAATGCTCCAGCCCCCGCCGCTTCACAGACCGAAGCTCCCTCCGAGGAAGAACGCAAGCGTCAGGAAGAAGAGCAGAAAAAACGTGAGCAGGAGCAGGCTGAAGCTGACAAGCGCAAGCAGGAAGAAGAAGAAAAGAAAAACCAACCCCTGGGACCGGACGGCAAGCCCATCACCTCCCCCGGAAACCTCGCGGGAACCTGGGTCCACTGCACGCCCTACAGCGGCGGGTCCAAAGGTTATATCTATGCGTTTCAGGCGAATGGTACCGGTACCATAACACGAGGATATTTTAGCGATGCCGATTGCCGGGAGAAAAACTTTCAGGGAGGCGTGCATTACGCCGACACCGTGTGGTCCATGTCTTATCGGGTGGGTGACAGCCTGACCGGTGGTTCCTATGCGATCGACCGCGCCACCCGCAGCACCGCCGGCTATGACAGCACCTATTACGGTTCGTTTAAATTTGTCGGTGATCAATTGTGTTTCGATGCTGGCTTCAACAAGTTT
>DAOQTN010000683.1:0-1607 GCA_035340555.1 Anaerolineaceae bacterium
CTTCGGCCAGCATCCGGTGAATGAGATCTTCCAACCAGGCGGGGACATCCGGGCGGAACATCTTCAGGGTCAACCCGGGTGGCAGGTTCTTGACATTGCGCCCGGTGAGCATTTCAAAGAATATGATTCCCAGGGAATACACGTCTGAAGCCGGTTTGAGATAGCCGGAGGTGGTTTCCTGCTCCGGGCTCATGTAGGCCCGGGTCCCTGGATGGGCCGCCCCGGGCAGCTCGCTGCCCAGGAAGGAGCGCATGCTCACCCCACCTGGCAGCTGGGCCAGCCCCAGGTCGGCGATTTGGGCTGTTCCCTGGGCCGAAAAGAGGATGTTGGACGGTTTTAAATCCCGATGGACCACATCCAGGTCGTGGATGGCGGCCAATCCGGCGGCCAATCCCAGGGCAATCCGGACAACCTGCGCCACGGACAGGGGGCCCTGGGCCAGCCGGTCCTGCAGGCTGCCCCCGGAGGCAAAATCGGATGCCAGAAAGTACTGCTCCCCCTCCCGGCCGAAATCAAACGCGCGCACAATATGCGGGTGGTTGAGCTTTTCACCCAACCGGGCTTCAATTTCAAAGCGCTCGCGGCTTTCACGAAAAACCCGTTCCCCCATGCCCGGCGCATCGCGCCGGATAACCTTGAGCGCCAGCAGCGTCTGCTGCTGCTGATGCAGCGCCAGATAGACTTCGGCAAAACCACCCTGGCCGATTTTGCGCAAAATCTGGTATCTTCCCAGGATTAGCGTGCCGGGTTGCAGTTCGGGCATGGTCAGCTGCTCAACGCCGTTGTGCTCATGATTTCTCAATCCTCCCGCCCAACCGGAGGATCCATCCGGCCGGCCATGACAATCTCAATTTTTGAACGCACCACATCCCCGGTTTCAATTTCCAGTTCCTCCCCGGTTTCTCCGACCACCTTGATTTCACCCAGGACCAGGTCGCCAACTTTAATCCGGGTGACTTTGCGGGCACTGACCCGGGTGCTGAAAACGGTGCTCATGGGCTTGGGGCGCCCTCCCACGCCATAGGCCACACTGATTTGCACCAGATCGTCCTCCCGGGTGGGCGTGATGACAAACGATAAATCACAATGGCATTCCGGCTCCAGGGGAGTCAATAAATTAAAATTGATCGGTTGCAGCAGGGAGCCGCCAACATCAAAGTGAAGATTAAGAGCCGGGGCATGGCCAATGTTTTCAACCCGGACCGTCAGGGGGCCGGGTTTTCCAATCACCTGCACGGGGTTGTTGAGCAGTAAAATCCGGATGTGCGGCCAGTGTGCCAGGCGGGCCGCTTCACCGGCGCAGTGGGCTTCCTGCTCCCCCTGGCCCAGCCGCCAATACAGCCGGGCGGCGCGCTGCAGAAATTCTGCCGCCTGTGGGTTGTCCCGGCCGCGTAAATTATCGGCCGCTTCCTGCCAACAGCCGGCCGCCCGGTCCAGACGGACTTCGTTTTCCCAAAACCCGGCGGCCAGGTGTGCGTGTCCATTCCCCCGCCACTGGCGGACGGCCAGTTCAGCCAATTGGCTGCGTTTTTCAGGCTGGGTTTCAAAATAAGCGGCTGCGGCGTAGAGTTCCCCGGCAATCTCTGCCTGGTTTCTGAGGGCGGCCT
>DAOQTN010000684.1:0-1603 GCA_035340555.1 Anaerolineaceae bacterium
CCTAAGCTTACACGAAATTCCTAAAAATGCCTACCCACAGGTGCGAAACGTGGGTTATATTGTGCCTTTTATTCATTTAGTCTGCTGCCGTTGTACTCCGCGATCGTAAAGGGCTGTTTTGGATATGTCCCAAAAACCTGGTCGCCAATTTTCCCATCGGTTCCGATCCAGTTTGCGCTGGCCGGTGCTGGCAACCTTAAGCGCGCTCCTGTTAGTTTTCCTTGCAGGGGCAAGCTACAGCATTTACCGGTTGGTCAGCCAGCAGGAGGCGCAGCGCTGGGAAGAGCGACAGCTATCTGAAACCGAGTATGCGGTACAAATTGTGTCTGTGTTTCTTGATGAGCAAATCCGAGACCTGGCAATTGCCAGCCGGATATCGGCTGATCAACTGTCCAGTGATACGGCGCTACGGCAGGAAATTCTTAATCAGCAGTCCGCCTGGTTGGAATTGGTGCGGGTGGATGCCACCGGAAAAGAGATTATCAACCTGTCTCGCAAAGCGCCGCTGTTGAATAACCCGGTGACCATTCCACAATCCACCTGGTTTGTAGAAGCCAGCGATGGGCGGTTTTATGTCGGGAATTTAAGCGTTTCGGCGGATAACGAACCTTACATTATCATTGCCCAACCCGCATCAGACGGCGGGGTGATTGCTGCGCTGTTGAATATGAATGTTCTGTGGGAAGCCGTTTCAAATGTCAGTTACGGAGAAACGGGGCTGGCCTTTGTAGTGAATAACCGCGGCCATGTCATTGCTCATCCCAATATTGATCTTGTGCTGGCCCGCACCAGCATTGCCGATACCCCGCAATTTGAAGAAATCCTCAATAGTGCAGTAAGTGGAGAAATCTTCACCACCACCAATCTGGCGGGCGAGGCGGTTCAGGCTGCGGCTGCGCTGGTGCCAGGGTCACGCTGGTATATTGTCACGGAAGTAGAACAGGATGAAGTGGGGCGTGTCAGCCGGAATGCGGCGATTGCTTTTGTGGTCTTTATGCTGCTGGTGGGTTTTCTGGGAACATTATTAATCAACCATCTGTTGATCGTGCTGATCTTCCACCCGCTCCAGCGGCTGCAAGCCGGCATTGACCGCATCAGCCAGGGGGATTTGGATTACACGATCCAAATGCGCCACCAGGATGAATTTGGCATGGTGGCTCAGGCTTTTAACGGTATGGCAGGCAGCTTGAAAGAACGCCAGGAACAAGTGCTGATTGCCCGCGATCAGGCCCAGGAAGCTAACCGGTTTAAGTCTGAGATGCTCGCCAAGGTCAGCCATGAATTTCGGACGCCGCTGGGGGTCATCATTGGCTATGGCGAGATGCTGACCGCCGGGGTCTATGGAGAGATGAAAACAGACCAGACCCAAAAGGTGAATGAACTGGTTGAGAGTGCTCAGGGGTTGAATCAGTTGGTGAACGATTTGCTGGACCAGGCGCGACTGGAAGCCGGGGAAATCAAACTGGTCCGAGAGCCGGTGGACCTATCAGATCTGATCAACAAGATTATCAAACAGATGAGCTACCTGGCGCAGATCAAAAAGATTACGCTGACCAGCGAAATTGAACGTGAAATGCCCGCCACCCTGCTGGGTGACGAAGGA
>DAOQTN010000685.1:0-1601 GCA_035340555.1 Anaerolineaceae bacterium
GTTTGGGCAACTGCGTTGTCAGCCAGTCGCAGTAGGCCAGGGCATCGTACCAGGTAACTCTAACCACCGGGTGATTGGGAAGACCATCCAGACATCGCTGGGTATCGGGTTTATGCCCGCTCTGCTCAACAAAAGCCTTGAACTGCGCCACGGTCACCGGGTAGCGGGCAATGTAATATTCACCCAGTTCCACATCGTGCTGGGGTGTTTCGAAATCATAAGCCTGCGGATCTTTATCTTTATCACTGCCCATTTTGAACCGCCCAGCAGGAATGTGGATAAAGCCCAGCAGGGGCTCGTCAGGCAGGTAGAAGGTGTTGGACCGGAAGCGGGGGTCGCCCAGGCGAGCAAGGTGGGTGCCGGCTTCGGCACGCTCAATGGGTGTCAGGTCACTGCCCAGCAAATTCACCATCAGGGTTGGCAGTTTTTCAAGATGTTCTCGGCCCGCAGTGCCATCTTCGGTGACTGCAGAACCCAGAATCAGCGTCTGATTTGCCGACCAGAGCCCAACCCGTTGATATTGAGAACTTTCCATTGAACTGTGTTGGCGCAGCCAGTAAGCCAGATCCAGCAGGGCGTTCCGCCCTTCCCGGTTATAGTACAGCGCTTCGGCAGCCAGTTGGATCACCAGGCTCCAGTCCACTCCCTCAGCCGCACGCGCCAGGATTTCACGGTTGTAGTCCCGGATGTCCAGAATATGACAGGCAGCCAGATATTCCTGAAATGTACGATGAGGAAAGCTGTAAAGTGCCGGCGCACCATCTTTGCTGCCCCGCCCCACCAATAGGCCGGCGCGCTGATCCACATAATCCAGGAATTCCTGAGCCAGGTTCAGGTCTCCAATGTACTTTACGTCCCCCAGAATGACCAGGGCCTCGCCTCGGGGCAGATCCGCCGTCTGATTTTTCTTGTCCTGGCAGCGGGCACAGTGCGCTTCGTAAGCCAGGCGGTACATGGTCGAGCGCAGCCGGTTTTCATCCTCAAGAAACCTGGTCAGTGCTGGCGAGGGCGTCAGGGCTCCCTGCTTGTGCTGCTGCCAGCGGCGCAGCAAGATATCCACCGCTTCCTTATACAGTTTAACGCGCTGGTCGGGGAGGCGGGTCTGTTTCTGGTGAATGATGGCCATTGTGGTCAGCATCATGGGGTTCGAAGACAGCTCCCGCAGGGCCGGTCCGGCAGCCACCTGGGCCAGATCGTCCTCAGCATGTTCAGGGACAGTCCGGCCCAGATCGCGCTGACGGCGGTACCAGGCCGAGGCAAAGCCCTGGATCTGGTTCTTGTTTAGCGGTGCCACAGTAAAAGTCTTGAAATCGGCCTTCCCAAAATCATCCTGGTAGGACCGGATCCGGCAGGTGATAATCACCCGGACAGGCTCATATTCCTGCAGAATGGATAGGACAACCCGGCGAATACTGCCTCGAAGGCTGAAGGGCACTTCATCCAGGCCATCCAGAACCAGCAGTCCATTTTCAGACAACCCTTGCAGCAGTCCGGATTGAAGGCTTTCGGCTTCGGCAAGCTGTAATTCCGCCTGGACCTGCTCCATAAAAGCCTTGATCCGCTCATGATGCTGTTTTTGCTCTGGAAGTGCGGCCAGTTTC
>DAOQTN010000686.1:0-1599 GCA_035340555.1 Anaerolineaceae bacterium
CCACGGCGACACCGTCCGCCACCCCCACCCTGGTGCCAACCGCCACCATCACCCCGACCCCCACGATCACGCCCACGCCAACGACCATCCCGGAAGGGTTCATCCTGATGGGAGCGGCGGGTTTTTCGCTGCATCCCATGTCCAATTGGGAAATCGAACAGCAGGATGAGGAAACACTTGTCCTGGAGGATTCGGAGTCGCTGACGAGAATGTATGCCACATCTTTCATGGCGGAAGACAAGCTGAACTATGTGGAGTTGTTCAAGATTTATGAAGAGGAATTCTGGGAGGCTGAAGTTTCCAGCAGCGAGAATGCCGAGACCATGAAATTGGATAACGGCCTGGTTGGGTATACCAAGATAGTCAATTTTGAGATGTCTCAGGGGGAATTTGGAACGTATGTGTTTGCCGTGCAGAAGGACAAACGGGTGTATTATCTGGTGTTTGCCAACCGCCCGGACATTGTTTTGGGATTCAGGTCAAGTTACAACCAGGTCATCAACACCCTGGAAGTGTTCAACCCCAAGCCGTTTAATCTGGACCGTGAAACCACCCTGCTGCAGTTGGGGGGGGATCCCGAGGCCACTGACCTGGATCCGGCGGTGTACACCGGTTCCGCCGATGATTATATCGGCTTGTTGTACAGCGGTCTGGTGCGCTTGACCAGTGCCATGCAGATCGTCCCGGAACTGGCGGAAAGCTGGACCGTGAGCGCAGACGGATTGAACTATACCTTTGTCCTGCGCCAAAACCTGCAGTTTGCCTCCGGCGCGCCGATTACCGCCCAGACTGTTAAAGACAGCTGGGAACGGGCCTGTGATCCGCGGGTGAACTCAACCACGGCCCGCACCTACCTGGGGGATATTGTCGGCGTGGACGAGAAACTGGATGGTGCGGCGGAGGAGATCAGCGGGATTGTCGTGCTGGATGAACGCACCCTCCAGGTGACCATTGATGAACCCAAATCCTATTTCATCGCCAAATTAACCTACCCGACAGCCTTTGTCATGGATGCGGCCAATGCCAGAGGCGATGCTGAAGACTGGGCCTTTGAAGCCGACACCAGCGGCCCGTATGTCATCCGGGAATATCGTCCTGAAGAAGGCATTGCGTTTGAGCGCAATCCGCTCTATTTCAACCAGCCTGCCATTCCCTATCTGGTGTTTGATTTTGCCCCGGGCGGCTCCCCGTTGAGCCTGTATGAGGAGGGTTCGATTGATCTGCTGCCGCTGGATACGGAAACCGCGGTTCTGGTGGGGCGTGCCACGCATGAATTAAATGCCGATCTGAAAACGGGCATCTCCATGTGTACCACCATGCTGTTTTTTAATACCCAAAAGGCGCCCATGGATGATCCCAAGGTGCGCCTCGCCTTTGCCCTCGCAGTCAACAAACCGGAATTGAACCTCCGGTTTTTTAACGAGCAGCCCTTGATTGCCCAGAGTGTTTTGCCACCAGCCATGCCGGGCTTTAATGCCGGCCTCAGCGCCCCGGCCTTTGATGCCGATGCGGCCAAGGCGGCCCTGGCGGAATCAACCTATGCAGCCGGTTTGCCGCCCATCACCCTGTCCCTGTCTGGTTTGCCCGGTGATGCCGGTG
>DAOQTN010000687.1:0-1597 GCA_035340555.1 Anaerolineaceae bacterium
CTGAAGGAACCATGTTCCGCACCCGCACCGGTGAAGCCACCCTGCAGGTGCAGTCGTTCCGGATCCTGGCGAAAGCCATCACCCCCTTGCCGGCAGCCAAGGATGAACTGGTGGATGGTCAGGTGATCCGGCACGCGGGTCTGACCGATCCTGAGACGCGCTACCGCCAACGTTATGCCGACCTGGCAGTCAATCCGGAGGTGCGCGAGATCTTCCGCACCCGGGCTGCCGTTGTGCGGGCGCTGCGCCAATTTCTGGATGAACGCGATTTTCTGGAAGTGGAGACCCCGATCCTGCAGCCCATCTATGGCGGGGCGGCTGCCCGCCCCTTTGTCACCCATCATAACCAGCTGCACCAGCAACTCTACCTGCGCATCTCCTTTGAGCTTTATCTGAAACGTCTGCTGGTGGGGGGGCTGGACCGGGTTTATGAAATTGGTCGTGATTTTCGCAATGAGGGTGTGTCCTATAAACATAATCCGGAATTCACCCAGCTTGAATTCTACATGGCCTATGCTGATTACCTTAAAATCATGGATATGACCGAGCAAATGATCACTTTTGTCTGCGATCAGGTGCTGGGTCGCCGGACCATCAACTTCCGCGGCAACGCTGTGGATCTGACCCCACCCTGGCGGCGGGTGGATTTACGGGAGGGACTGATTGAGACCACCGGCATCGATATTGCTCAACACCCCACCGCAGAAAGCCTGGCTTCCGCCATGCAGGCACATGACATTCCATTCAAACCTGGCTCACCGCGTGGAAAATTAATCGACAGTCTGTTGGGCGATTTTCTGGAGCCGACACTCATCCAGCCGACCTTCCTCTATAATTACCCGCGTGATATCTCACCGCTGGCCAAATCCATCCCTGGCGATCCGACCACCGTGGAACGTTTTGAGGGTTTTATCGGTGGCATGGAACTGTGCAATGCCTTTACAGAGTTGAATGACCCCCTGGATCAGGAGGCGCGTTTCCAAGAAATGGGACGGGCCTATGAGGATAATGATGAACAGCGCCATCCAATGGATGAGGATTATTTGCGAGCCATGTCCATGGGCATGCCGCCGAACGGTGGTTTTGGCATGGGGGTCGACCGGTTGATCATGCTATTGACTGACCGCTCCACCATCCGGGAAGTTATTCTATTCCCACATCTGCGCGAGCGGGACGAAGATTAATCCGGGTCGGCAATCCCGGCCGCTGCCATCGCCGCGGTCGGGATTGCCAACCATTTGAGACTATTACCGACGGGGGCCTTGTTGGGAGTCTCGCACCTGGTGGGTATTTTTTGATAAGTTCAACCCTCCAATGATTGGCTTTTCATGAAGAACACCCAAAGTGACACTGGTGATGATCGGTGATATCGCCATGTCATCCCTTTGGGGTTGGAGTCTGATAAGAAATATATGCTTATATCTTGACTTGTATTGGTATCTCCTTCGAGGTTTTTGGAGCCAATGCCTGATCTTTTGTCCGATGGTAAGAAGGTAAAAAATGTTAGTGTACAAATAGCGTACAATCGTTTCTGTAAAATCTAGCACCTTAAAAAGTGTAGATCAGGTTATCCTTAAGGTTACTAGACCACCAAGGA
>DAOQTN010000688.1:0-1591 GCA_035340555.1 Anaerolineaceae bacterium
CGGAATGCCCTTCTCCAGTGCGCGACCAGGCAAAACTTCCCGGGCGGGGGTGACCAGGATTTGTTGAACGGTTTCAACCTTCCTTTGGGAGGCCGGGTCAAAACGGCGCAGGGTATCGATTTCGTCACCAAAAAACTCCAGGCGCACCGGCAGTTGTTCAGCCGGCGGCCAGAAATCCAACAAGCCGCCGCGGCGGGAGAATTGCCCGGGTTCGACCACCACCTCCGCGGGTTGATAGCCCAACTCCACCCAGGTACGCTGGAGGGACTCCGGGGGCACCGCCTGGCCCAGTCGCAAGATGCGGCTGGATTTCAAAAAGTCCCGGCGCGGCAGGGTGCGTGTCATCAGGGCCCGGATGGTGGTCACCAAAATGGGCGCCACCGCGGGGCTCCCAGCGCCAGGAATGTGATACCTGGCCAGGGTGGTCAACGTATTCAGACGATCCCGCCGGGTGTTGGTGCCCCAGGCGGCAGGTTCGTAAAACAGGGGATTGGGTTCCGGAAATAGCAGGCGGGGGGCATCGGTCCAGAATCCCAACTCATCCACCACCGTGAGGGCGCGATCCATGCGATCAGCCAGCAGCAGGATCGGCTGTTGCAAATCTGCCTGAAGCGCTGCCGCAAGCGGGAGCCGGCCTGCCCGCAACAGCCCCAACGGTTCCAGGGTACAGCCCGCGCGCAAAGCAGCCACCAATTCAAGATAAGCGGGTGCAGAGCGGAACGCGGCAAGGATTTGAGCCGCGTCAGTGCTCATGGATGTCGCCATTGCATTGATTCATAGCTGTCTCAAGGCCGCTTTCTATGAAGGTTCGAGCAGCCAGCAGGCAGCGGTCCAACACCAGCCGGAGCGTATCCAGTTCGTCCCGGGAAAAATCCTGCAATACGTAGGAGGCTGCGCCGCGCTGTCCGGCCGGACGACCGATTCCCATCCGGGCCCGGCCAAAATCTGGTGTGCCCAGCCGGGTGATGATCGACTGAATGCCCTTTTGTCCCGCCGCCCCCCCTCCCGGACGCAAGCGCAATGTTCCCAATGGCAGGTCGATATCGTCATGAAAGACCAACAGATGATGCAATGGGGTTTTATAAAAATGCAGCAGTGCAGACACCGCCTCACCGGACAAATTCATAAATGTTTGGGGTTTGGCCAGCACCACACGGCGGCCCGAAACCGTCCCGGAACCGACCAGGGCGCGGGACTGGACCCGGGTCAGCTGGATACCCCAGGCCTGGGCCAACTGATCAACCGCCATGAAGCCAGCATTATGGCGATTCTCCCGATATTCCCGCCCAGGGTTTCCCAAACCCGCAATGAGATACACCCCGGTGGGGGTTTCTTCCGCTTCTCGACGGGACTGGCGGGTCAGCCCCAGTTTTTCAAACAATGCATCCATTAGAATCAACGCCTCCGCAGCCAGCGACGCAGCAGAACATAGAGTCCCAAGGCCGCAAAAATGATCAAGGTCAGATTGATCCCCCGCAGCAATTGAAACACCAGATCGGCCCGAGTAACCTCAACCGGATTGGCCGGCATTAGGGTGGGGGTGGGGCGGGCCGGGGTGGGCGCGGGGGTCCGGGTTGAGGTGGGTTGGCTT
>DAOQTN010000689.1:0-1589 GCA_035340555.1 Anaerolineaceae bacterium
ATCATACCGCCGAGGTCAAGCAAACCACCTCTTATGAGTGGCAGCACACCCTGGGCGATATCGTCACCGCGCTGATTGATGCTGGCCTGACGATTGAATTCTTGCACGAACACGACTTCACCGTGTACGAGATGTACCCCTTCGTGACCCGCGCCGAGGATGGCTACTGGCGCTTGCCCCCCGGGCTGCCGCGCCTGCCGCTCATGTTCTCATTGCGCGCCCACCGCTAAGACCATTCTGAACTCTGGCTTGCCTCGCCTAACAAATACTTTTATAATGAAAATAAGCCCAATCAGGCTGTTTGGATTAAGTTTGGATTGAAATGAAAACCACCGAATGGATTGAAGAAATAGCGGCCTCGCGCGAGCAGGCCGCCACGCATCCCCATCCCCAGACACAGCCCCTGGCGGCATTTGCCGGGATTCATCCCGCAATTCTTCAATTGGCTTCCGTTTATTCCAGTCCGCTTCTGGCGGGTCCGCCGCTTTGCGAAGAGCTGGTCTCCCTGGTTCGGCACATGTTCACCGATGAGCAGGCTGAACTTACCCGGCATATCACCATGCCGCTCGGAGCCTCTGCAATTGAAATTGCGGGTATGGCAGAGCGCCCCGTAGCCGAAGTTGAGCCTATTCTGGAATACCTGGCAAACATCCGGGGAGTGATCTTCAGCCTTGGCACGGCCTCCTGGAAGCGTTACTTTCTCCTGCCCCTGGTTCCCGGCGTCTTTGAGATGGTTCTCATGCACACCTCCGAGGCTGACCTGACCGACTGGCATCGGGAATTTGCTGCCCGCTTCCGCAAACTCTTTGAAACCGGCTACTTCGGCGACTATGGCCGCCGTCCGGTGGAGTTGGGCTATTACCTGCCCGTGCGCGAGGCCATCCCGGCGCAGTCCATCGCCCTGCCCTCCGATCACCTCGACCTGGTGCTGGACCGCTACAAGGTCTTTGGCGTGGGTCTGTGCCAGTGCCGCCTCTCCAAACGCCTGACCGGCGGCGACGCCTGCAGCCTGCCCATGGAAACCTGCATCACCTTTGGCGGTATCGCCGAGCGCCTGATCCAGAATGGCCGCTTGCGCAAAGTCACCCGCCGGGATGTCTTCACAATTAAGGCCGAAGCCGAAGACGCCGGCCTGGTCACCCTCATGCTGGCTGCCAACCTCAAGCCCGATGTGGCCGGAATCAGCAGCGGCATGGCCTGTTCCTGTTGTTCAGATTGTTGTTATGCCCTCAAAGTCATTCGCGATTTTAACGCCCCCGGCATCGTCGCCGCGCCGCACTTCCGCCCTAATATCAAAGCACTGGCCTGCACCGCCTGCGGACGCTGCGTATCGGTTTGCCCGGTCAGCGCCCTGACGATTGACCCTGTGTCCCGCAAGCTGGTCATCAACCCGCAGCGCTGCATTGGCTGTGGTCTGTGTTCCCGAACCTGTGCCCGCCATGCCATCGAGATGCGCCCGGTACCCAATTATCATCATCCGCCTCAAACTGCCCTGGGGCTGGCGGCGCATGCGTTGCCTAACTTTGCGCGCAATGTCTGGCGCATCTGGCGCCGCCGCACCCGCAGAGATGCGCCTGCCTCTGAGCGTT
>DAOQTN010000690.1:0-1587 GCA_035340555.1 Anaerolineaceae bacterium
TTGACCATCAACCCCACCCCACCGGCTGACTGCGCCGAGGCCGATCCCGACGACACCTGGCAGAGTGCCAAAATACTACCGCCATCCGGCCTGACCAGCGGCTTGATCTGCCCGGCCGGGGACGTGGATTACATCCGTTTTGAGGGCACCGCCGGGCAACGTGTCAGCCTGAATGTGGATGCCTGGGGGATCGGTTCCCAGTTCGATCCCTACCTGTACCTGCTGGATGCCAACGGCCGTTTGCTGATCGAACAGGACGATGAGATCCCCGCTCAACTGCTGGACCCGTTGGTGAATTTCACCCTGCCGGAAACGGGCAGCTACTATGTCAAGCTCAAGGCCTGGAATCACCCCGGTGTTGGGAATGCCGGATGTGCCTACAACTTCCAGCTGCTGCTGGACAATGCCCCACCCACCGTCAGCCTGATCTACCCGGGCGACGATGGCTCGGCGTCGGCAGATCCTTTCTATGCGGTGGCTGAGGCACAAGACGACGCGGCCATTGCCTACGTGGCCTTCTATTACCACCATCCGGACTGGGGCAACCATGACTGGCAGCTGATCGGCATGGATTCCACGGGCGGCGATGGTTACAAGGTCTGGGTCAATCCCGCTGCACTGGGACCGCTGGACGAGAGCGCCATTTATGTGGAGGCCAGCGATTATGCCGGCAACACGCGGGGCGATTTGCGGTTTATCACCAGTCTGGTAAGCAACATGCCGCCGGTGAGTGAACTGGCAGCCCTGCCGGCCGCGCTGGAGACCACCGCCGTTCATCTAACCTGGACCGCCGCGGATGTCAACAACGACCTGGCCGGCTTTGAGCTTGAGCGATCCATCAACGGCGGCGCCTGGTTGGCCTACCAGACCGACCTGGCGGCCACCGTGCGGGATCTTTGGGCGGAGGCCCAATTCGGTCAGACCGTTGCCTTCCGGTTGCGCGCCCTCGATTACGCCGGCAATATTGAAGCCTGGGACGAGGGTGTGATCACGACAATTGCCCCGGACTGTACGCCGGATACCTATGAACCCAATGATCTGCCCACTGCGGCAACGACGCTGCCACTGCAAACCGGGCAGCAGCATACCCTGTGCGGTCCCGGCAATGCCGACTGGTTCAACCTGGCGGTGACCGATCCCGGCTATCTGACGGTGCGGGTGGACTCCAGGGGCGGTGGCGCGGCGGTGCGCCTGGCGCTGTTTGCTGCCGGCGATCTGACCACCCCGCTGCTGACCGCCGACTCGCCGGGTTACGACCAGGGGGCCGCCTTGGGGCTGCCGGTTGAGCCGGGCAGTTACCGGGTGCGGATTCTGGCCCTGACCGATGGCCTGGCCGGCAGTGCGGCGGTCTATGATCTCCAGGCGTTTGTTGGGCAGGCGTTGTACCTGCCGCTTGTGACGAGGTAGGTGATGCCAAGACGCGAATTCGGACACCGTTGTTGGCTGGCAGTACTCAGTCTGGTGGCGTTGTTGTCGGGCTTGTTGGTGCGCCAGCCGGTGACCTCGGCTGCCAGTCCGCTGCCCCCTGAACTGCAGTCGGCTCTGTCCGAGACCATTGCCGGGCGGGACGATGTGCTGGCCTTCCTG
>DAOQTN010000691.1:0-1581 GCA_035340555.1 Anaerolineaceae bacterium
ACCGCTTGGCAATGCTGACCACCAAGCGAGTGTTGGCTTTGATAAGATGTTCGCGGGCAATGACGGCTGCTTCGGCTTGTTGTTCGAGTTCATGTCGGCGGGTGGGCGTCAGGCGACTGTTGCAGCGTTCCAGCAGCCGTCGGGCCTGTTTGCCAACCTCAATTTGCTTGGCCAGCGCCAATTCCTCGTCCATGTTCAATAACGGCACGCGCGACATCTCTTTGAGATATAGCCCGATGGTGTCATCTGATGAAACTGATTCAATGGCGCTGGGGGGGTAGGCATCATCGGCGACATCCAGGAGAGATTCGTCCTCCGGAAAACTGGCTTCGCTGTCGCGATCCAGAATATCCACGCCGCGGTGGCGCAGTGCCACCATGATTGCCTCCAGCCGCTCCGCGTCGCCCGTAACATCAGGACACGCTTCCATGAGATCATCCGTTGTCAGGTACCCCTGCACATCCGCCTTTTCCAGCAACATGCTCAAGGTTTCGCCGCTTCTTCTCCGCCTGCCTGGGTTAGCCATTTTACAATTCCTCCCGATGGTTTTCTCCGCCTGCGTCGTTTTCCGGCATGGTGGCCCCGCTCAGGCCGCCGTATGCTCGCAGGGCGCAGTGTTGAGATCGGCTCCGCAAACCGGACACAGCCCCTTGCAATCAGGGCGACAGATGGGTTGGATGGGGATTTCAAGAATCAAGTATTCCATCACAAGGGGAGCCAGATCAATATTGCCGTCATCCGGCACCAACAATCCCGATTCAGTGACCTGATCAGGGGAAAAGGCAAACAATTCGGTAAAGGCTGTTTGTAAGGGGTGCAAGAAATTGGCCAGGCAGCGCACGCAGTCGGCGGGAACACTGGCATCAAACTGGCAGTCGACCAGGATTCCCTGACCGGTGCGGGTGAGCCGGGCAATTCCGGTGAGCGCCTGCACTTCAAGGTCTATGGAAAGTTGGAATGCGGGGACATCAAAATGAATGTCCCGCCGGGTTCCAATCGGTTGATTCAGTAAAAATCCGATGTTAACTCGGAGAGGGTAGGGATGTTTCACGGTTTAGGAGAGTTCAGGAAAGATTAATGAGGCATAATGCGTATATATTATAGCATGGCGATTCGAGCAAGTCAATTATTTATGATGAAATTGATAATAATTCGTGACGGAAACAGAACTGAAACTGAACGGCAACTGACCTGATCTGACGATCTGAAGGGCGCTGGTGGCTTCTCCGGTATCGCCAATGGCTGTGCGCCCTCATAGACTGCGGAGTATAATAATATAAATTGATCCGAAATGATTCCTCGAGGTTTATTGTGAAAAAAATCGGGCTAGCTTTGCTGGTGATGATGTTAATCATGGCTTGCGGTGTGGTGGCCACACCGGTGGCATCCACCCCCTCCCCCGGAGCCCTCCCTTCACTCACTCCGACCATTGCCCCAACGGCCTTCCTGCCGGCCCCCACCCTCACCCTGCCAGCCGGCCAGGCGGTTTTGGTGCGCTCATCCCAGGTGGTGGCTGCGCTGCAGGCACGGGATCTGAGCGCGCTGGCCGCTCTCGTTCATCCCAATTCCGGGCTGCGACTT
>DAOQTN010000692.1:0-1579 GCA_035340555.1 Anaerolineaceae bacterium
CTGTGACCCACCGGGGACTTGAACCCCGAACCAATTGATTAAGAGTTTTCCAGAGCCCTGTACAGGGCATGGATTACGGCCAACACGTCCATGAAACCGCCATATATGGGGGGTGGGGTTTCTACCAAGTGCAAGAAGTGTACTGTTTCTACTTGAATTGCACACGAATTGCACACACATCCAAATTTAGCAGCAGGGCACATATAGGGTCTGACACTCAAAACATGTAGAGAAAACTTTTGAATCAGTAAAAGGAGTAAAAAATGATTCAAGTTGTTGCATTGGATCCCGGTTACGGGAACACGAAGGTTTGTTTGAATAATCCGGACGGTCAAGGAATGAAGTCCGTACTGCTACAATCTGCGGTAGCGCGCGGGCGAAACTTTGGCCTGGCCGGCATTGGCATGCGGCTGGCTCAGCAAGCCATCCCAGTACAATTTAGCGGACACGATCTGCTTGTAGGGCCAGGTGCATGGAACTGGAATACACCAGAAAACAATCTGGACTTTTCTGCGTTAACGTCGCCGGGAAGGCAGGCGTTGTTCTATGCTGCATTGGCCCAGGCTCTTGATCCTGGAACCTACGAAGTCGGCAATCTGGTTATTGGTCTGCCGGTGCCGCTTTTGCAGGATGAAACCCAGGCCGATGCAGTGATGAATGCTCTAAAGGCCTATAAGGGCAGTCACTTGTTTGTGGTTGATAAAAACGAATATCGGTTAACCATTCAGCGTGTAAAGGTGCTGCCCCAGCCGGTTGGCGCATATGCTGATTGGTTGATCAGTGATGAATTACAAATGCGCAAAGGCAGCTCGCAGGCAGAAATAGGTGTTCTGGATATTGGTCAAAATACGCTTGATCTTTATGCACTGCAAGGCGGCAAGGTGACCCCGCGCTTTGTCGGCGGCAGCAAGCTGGGCGTCCGCCGGCTCATTGATCTGATGGATGGCAGCTTTGCCGGGCGTGATGCCGTGGAAACTGATGCCGCCTTGCGCTCCGGACGGATCAAGCCGGCTCAGATACACCTGCAATCCTGGCTGGGGGAAATCATGGGCGCTGTGGAGCGAGTCTGGCCCAATTTGCGGCGCTTTACCGCTGTCATTCCGGGCGGCGGAGGCTGTCTGTTGTTGGGCGACTTGCTGCGCGCAGCACTTGCAGCGCATGGGGCAGCAGTATTCACCCCGGCGGATACGGTAATGGCAAATGCCATTGGCTTATGGAAGTATGCCATTATGATGCAACGAAAGGATGGTGGCAGCGATGGCAATCT
Organism: Anaerolineaceae bacterium; assembly: GCA_035340555.1. Classification (GTDB taxonomy): domain Bacteria; phylum Chloroflexota; class Anaerolineae; order Anaerolineales; family Anaerolineaceae; genus JAGOFZ01. The sequence goes on from DAOQTN010000692.1 coordinate 1,268, forward strand.
ATAAACGCTCGGATGGAACGGTTCACCTGCTGGTGCACCTGACGCTCAAACCAGGGCGGGATGATGCCTTGATTGAACTGGTACAAAATGCACCACACCGGGCCCTGGCGCCCCTGGTGCGTGAAGCCATGCGTAATGGTGTACAAAGCACGACCAATAATTTCCAAATGGTTGAAGAGGATTTTGATCTTCCAGACCTGATGCTGGACCTTTAAGCAGAACAAGAGGTTGCCGCCCATCTGGCGGCAACCTCTTGCCTTAGTGGATTAACTAGAGTGCAAAAAAGAGCAATACTCAAAGGTGACAACTAAG
>DAOQTN010000693.1:0-1571 GCA_035340555.1 Anaerolineaceae bacterium
CTGGCACAAATTAACCGCTCGAGGCAGCGCATCTACGAAGCTTTGCTGCCCGGCAATGATAACAGCCCGGATCGTATCCGGCAAAATATTCAACTCGCTCAACCCTAATTTTCACATATCTCAAGGAGGATCAGCATGCTCACGGACCATCTGCCTCGCGTATCGCTGGGATTTTTCCCGACACCTTTGGAAGAAATGCCGCGTTTGGCTCAACTACTGGGCGGGCCGCGGCTGTGGATCAAGCGTGATGATCAAACCGGGCTGGCAACCGGCGGTAACAAGACGCGCAAGCTGGAATTCAGCGTGGCTGAAGCACTGGCCCAGAAGGCCGATACCCTGGTGACGGTGGGCGCGGTGCAGTCCAATCACTGCCGGCAAACAGCCGCGGCGGCGGCGCGTTACGGGTTGAAGTGTGTCCTGGTAATTCGCGGGCACGCACCGGAAAACGTGACGGGCAACCTGCTGCTGGATCATCTGCTGGGGGCAAGGATCGTTTTTTCAGGGGACCGCTCCCGCGAAGCTGCGGCTGAAGATGTGCTGGCTGAACTGAAGGCCAGCGGGGCAACGCCCTACTTCATTCCGGTGGGGGCATCTAATGCGGTGGGGGCAATTGGTTTTGTGGCGGGGATGGAAGAGTTGTACCACCAACTGGAAGCGCTGGACCTGCGGGCAGATCGGATTGTGTTTGCCAGCAGTTCGGCGGGCACTCAGGCAGGGTTATGTGTGGGCGCCAAAATGCTCGGATTTCGCGGCCAGATTACGGGGATTTCGATTGATAGCACCCGGCAAGCATTGAGTGAAGAAGTGGCGCACATTGCGGCAGGGGTCATTCAGCGGCTGAAGGTTAAGATGGCTTTTGGACCGGAAGAAGTGGTGGCCTACGATGGCTATCTGGGAGCCGGTTACTCGATTATGGGCGAGACAGAACGGGAAGCCATTGAACTTGCGGCGCGGTATGAAGGGCTTCTGCTGGACCCGGTGTATACCGGGCGGGCCATGGCGGGGCTGATTGATTTAATCCGCAAGGGTGAATTTACAAAGGATGAGAATATCATTTTCTGGCACACTGGCGGAGCCGCGGCGTTGTATGCCTATGCGAATCAGTTGATGGGTCTGCCGGCCAAAGATCAACCCACCGAGAAATTAGCCAAATAAGGACTACGTTTTGCAAGTAGAGAAGGATCAACCCATGGAAAACCTCCCCTGTTCAGCCGACTACGAAAAAGCTTATGCACAATTTGTGCAAAACTATCCCGAATATCTGACCACTGCGAAACTGGATGACCTGCGCCAGACCGAATATGCCCGTCTGGACAGGCTGGGGATGGTCTATCTGGACTATACCGGCGGCGGTTTGTACGCTGAATCACAGATTCAGCAGCATATGCTCCTGCTGCGGGATAATGTGTTTGGAAATCCGCACTCGTCCAATCCCAGCTCGATGTTTGCAACTCACCTGGCTGAACGGGCACGCGAGGCTGTGCTGCAATACTTCAATGCTTCGCCAGATGAGTATGTGGTCATTTTTACATCCAATGCCAGCGGAGCGCTCAAGCTGGTGGGCGAGTCTT
>DAOQTN010000694.1:0-1565 GCA_035340555.1 Anaerolineaceae bacterium
ATGGGGCTGTATTCCTCAGCAGCATAATCGCCGGAAGGCAAGCCGATGGGGATTTCGGCCTGGTCAACCCGCGCCCACCGGGCAACCCACTCGCCGCGGTATTCATCAGCAGCGGCCAGCCCATATTGATCCAGATAATACAGGTAGGTGCAGTATTGGGCCGCGGCTTCGTCCAGCCAGGGCTCGTCTGCCTGGTCATTGCCGACTAAATTATAGAACCATTGATGCGCCATTTCGTGGGCAGTGACAGATTCCAGCAAGACATGGGCCGGGATTCCGCGAATGATGGTTGCGGGGTCAAACAATTCCATGTTGATAGCGGTGATGGCGGGATATTCTACCCCCAGCGCCAGCATGGGCGTGCTGACGACATCAAATTCGGTGTAGGGATAGGGCCCGAAACGAGTGCCAAAGTGTTCCAAAGCAGCCACAACCACTTGAAGCGCTTGAGCAGATGCCTCGGCCCGGTCTGCAAAGGCATAACAGTTCACCGTTACGCCATTGACCACCTGCGTGGTGCGCACAAACTGCTCGCTGGCAGCCAGATAAAAATCTCGGGCGGGGCCAACGGCATAGGTTACAGTCTGCCAATCGGCATTCACTTTCTGATCTACGGCCAGGCCGCTGGCAGCCATCACCAGATTGGCCGGAGCGGTCACGCGCACCTGATAGAAGCTGACATCAAAATAGGGCAGGTCACCATTGGGCGGGGGAACGCTGACATTCCAGCCCTGCGCATCATAGACCGGGATAACCGGATAAAATGTGTCCAGCACCAGGATATCGTCAAAGAAGCCGAGCAGGCCATAATTGCCGCCCATTTCTGTGGGCAAAGTGAGGGCAAAATCCAACTCTAATTCCACTGCATCTTGAGGGGCAAGCGGAGCCGCCAGGGGCAGGCGCAGCGAACTGCGATAGGCTTCTTCAACGGGTTGAACTGGCTGAGCCGCAATGGTCACGCTGGAAACGGTCAGATCGCCGCCAGCGATGTTGGGGAACAAGCGCAGATAAATGGCATCCAGACTGTCAGACTCACGGTTTGTATAGCGGATTGACTCGTGACCCTGCACCGACAAATAATCGGCTGCGATGGTGATATCCAGCCGGTATTCGGTAGCGCCGGGGAGTTCTGCCAGTATGGGCTGGGCGGATTCAATCAAACCGGAGCGGTAGATCTCGCGCCCCTCGGCAAATTGAGGCGTCTCCAAGGCTGGCGGTGTGGAGGTCAGAACGGGCGCCGGGGTTCGGCAGGCAGACAGAAGCATGATGAGGAGGATAAATCCAGAAAGAAGACCCAGGGTTTTATTCATGGCAAACTCCAAAAAGGGGATTAATATCAAGATTATGCCAGGTGGGGGAGAATGTCAAGACTCTGGCTGAACTATTGGCTGGAACTTACACTCGAAAACAAGCCGTACAACTTATGGCTGGTTGAGCAGTTACAAATAATAAAAGGACGGGCGCAGAGGCCCGTCCAAAAAATCTTATGGGGTTGGGGGCAGGATTAATCAGCGCCCACAATACCGTAACGTTGCTGCAGCAGATCATCCGCGGGTTGGCCCAGC
>DAOQTN010000695.1:0-1564 GCA_035340555.1 Anaerolineaceae bacterium
AATTTGTTGATGTAGAAATTGACAGCAAGGTTCGCACCGCCATCAAGCTGGTGGTTGAACCACGCTGAGTAATATCCAGTTTGCAAAACTGATCTGGCCCATCAGGGCAGATTCAACGCGGTAGCAACTGGGCTGTGTGAGGAATTGGTTCCCGACTGCAGCTGGGGCAAAGGTCCACCTCCCGGGCGTGTTCAGGAATAGTAAGCGGAATGAGCTTTTTTACCCATTCCGCTTACATTCTTTACCGGCATTGGTTCAGTCAGCCGAAACTCAAGCGGTCAAAACCGCATCAACCCATTTACTTGAGGATACCGGGCAGGTAGAGTTTCTTGAGTTCATCTGGAATGCAGCTTTGGACGGTGATATCATCCACATACCAGCCTTCAGCACTGCCAACATTGCCCGTGCCAAGACGGAAGCGGAGCTGCACAGTCTGACCGGCATAGTTGTTCAGATCCACCACAGACCAGGTCCAGTCGGAGATGCCGCACCAGGCCGATTTGCCCGCCAAGGGATTGAATACCCCTGAACGGATCGTGCCAGTGTAGGGATCAGTCAGGAGAGCTGCGGCCGGGATTTGTGTCCAGGTGGCCCCGTTGTTGGCGCTGATTTCCAGAATGGCCCCGTCATTGCAGGTGGAGGCACTGTCAAAACTGCGGTAATGCCAGAAGTCCAAGCTCAGTGGGGTTTGTCCAATCGGCAGCGTGATAACCGGGGAAACCAGGCGTTGATCGGCAATGGCCGCGGGTGCCGTTCCCAACCAGGCGGTGTTTGCCGAGTGATACCGTACGGTGGATTCAGCCCAGTGATAGCTGCCGGCGCTGGCATCCACCCACCCTGCAGGGGCATCTTCAAAACTGGTGGCATACAGCGTGACCGGGGTGGTGCCGGCAGGACAATCACCGGGACCTGGGCGGGTGCGGAAGTTATAAACTAAACTGGTATCGCCATCCCCGCAAGGATTGGTCGCTGTCACCCGCCAGTAGTAGCGGGTATCGGTTTCAAAACTGGTGCTGGGCGTGTACGTCAAGGCAGTCAATCCAGGCACATCCAGAATAATATTTGCAAACGCAGTGTCTTTGGCCACTTCAAGGTGGTAGGACACAGCCTGAGGCACGCTGTTCCAGGTAAAGGCCGGCAGGGGAGCCACATCCGTTGCGTTGTTGGCTGGAATCGTCAGTGCCGGCGCAGTGGGACTATCAGAATAAACGGCCAAGGCAATTTCAGCCGTATGGATGCTGGTGCCGGCCTGGCCTGTCAAAGTCACAGTGTAGGAGCCAAAGGGGGTGGTGCCATCGCCAGCCAGAGAGAGCGCTGTTGTGCCAGGAGGTGTGATAGGGCTTTGTGGATTCAGTGTGGGGGTCAATCCGGCAGGGGCATCCACAGTGAGGGCTACGGGGTCGACAAAGTCATTGATGCTGCCCACAGTCACCTCAGAGTTCACGGTATCAGCGCTGCACAATTCAAATGCTGTTGGATCTGCAGCAAGCGTAAAATCGGGGGTGCGGGGGCCCATCACAATCACCAGGCTGGGGTCGCCAAACAGGTGATATTCTTCCCAGTA
>DAOQTN010000696.1:0-1564 GCA_035340555.1 Anaerolineaceae bacterium
CAATCGCTTCGTCGCGGGGCAGCACACCGCTGATGGCGAAGAAGCAGGTCTGCATGATGGTGTTAATGCGGCCACCCATGCCGGTCTTCTGGGCCACTTCGTAGGCATCAATTACGTAGAAGCGCAGCTTCTTGGCAATGATGGCTTCCTGAACTTCGCGGGGCAGATAGTTCCAGACTTCTTCAGGACCGTAAATGCTGTTGAGGAGGAAGACCGCACCCGGCGCAGCATAGCGGAGAATATCCAGCCGTTCCAGGAAGGAAAACTGGTGACAGCCGACAAAATTGGCATCGCCCGGACCGATGAGGTAGGGGGCGCGGATGGGACGCGGGCCAAAGCGCAGGTGCGAAATGGTGACCGAGCCGGATTTCTTGGAGTCGTAGACAAAATAACCCTGAGCGCCAAATTCGGTTTCCTCACCGATGATTTTGATGGAGTTCTTGTTGGCACCAACGGTGCCATCAGCACCCAATCCGAAGAAGACACAGCGCACCACATCATTCGCCGCAATTGAGAATTCAGGATCGTAGGGCAAACTGGAGTGGGTGACATCATCATTGATACCGACGGTGAAGTGGTTCTTTGGGGCAGCTTTCTTGAGCTCATCAAAGATGGCTTTGACCATGGCCGGCGTGAATTCTTTGGAGGACAGGCCATAGCGTCCACCCACAACACGGGGAGCCGTTTTAAAGGGAGCGATTCCCAGATCGAGGCCTTCGGCGATGGCGGTAAGCACATCCTGGTACAGGGGCTCGCCAGCAGAACCGGGTTCCTTGCAGCGATCGAGAACGGCAATTTTCTTGACGGTGGCCGGCAGGGCCTTGAGCAAATGCTCAATGGAGAACGGCCGGTAAAGGTGGACCGTCAGAACACCGACTTTTTCACCCTGTTGCTGCAGGAAGGCCGCAGTTTCTTCCGCAGTTTCCGCGCCGGAGCCCATGACAATGATCACACGCTCGGCGTCGGGAGCACCCGCGTAATCAAAGAGATGATACTGACGGCCGGTCAAGCCCGCAAAGCGATCCATCGCCCGTTGAACCGTGGCCGGGCAGGCAGTGTAGTAGGGATTAACGGTTTCGCGAGCCTGGAAGTAGACATCAGGATTCTGGGCGGTACCGCGCAGCACAGGGCGTTCGGGGGTAAGGGCCCTGGCGCGGTGTGCAGCGACGAGATCGTCATCAATCATGGCCCGCATGTCATCCAGAGTCAGCTGCTCAATTTTATTGACCTCATGCGAAGTGCGGAAACCATCAAAGAAGTGCAGCACGGGAACTCGGGCGGCGAGGGTGGCCGCCTGCGCAACCAACGCCATGTCATGGGCTTCCTGCGGGGAGGTGGAAGCCAGCATGGCCCAACCGGTCTGGCGGGCAGACATGACATCGGAATGGTCACCGAAAATGGAGAGACCTTGGGCGGCAATCGAGCGGGCGGAAACATGGAAGACCGTGGAGGTCAGTTCACCAGCAATCTTGTACATGTTGGGGATCATCAACAGCAAGCCTTGGGAGGCTGTGAAGGTGGTGGTGAGGGCACCGGTTTGCAGTGCGCCATGCACCGCACCAGC
>DAOQTN010000697.1:0-1553 GCA_035340555.1 Anaerolineaceae bacterium
CCATCATCCCCATCATCCCCATCATCCCCATCATCCCCGTCACCTCCATCACCCCCGTCACCCCAAACATCGATAACAGGCAAATCCCATGAATTTCACCCCCCTCGAACAGGCTGTTTCCCAGGTGTTGGACGCCGGCATGACGCCGGCACTGCAGCTGGCCATCCGCCGGCACGGCCGGTTGATTTACTCCGCCGCCGCCGGCTGGCTGGATCCGGACAGCCGCCGCCTGGTCACCACCATCACCACCCGCTTCGACATGGCCTCGGTGACGAAGCTGTTCACCACCACCTGCTTCATGCGGTTGGTGGAGGCGGGCCGGGTCGGGCTGGACCAGCCGGTCAGCACGGTGCTGCCGGCATTTTCGGGCCTGCGCCCCCTGCACCCTTATGAAGACCCCCTGCAGGAAGGGGTCTGGGTGGATGTCGCTGACGAGAAAACCCGCCAGGTCGACGCCGGCCAGACCACCTTCCGGCAGCTGCTTTGCCACAACTCCGGGCTGCCGGCCTGGCGGCCCTTCAAGGAGCAGCCCGATGCCGCCGCTGCCCGGCAGATGGCGCTGGAGACCTTCTTTTCCTACCTGCCGGGTGAGCGTATTGTCTACAGCGATGTCGGATTGATCCTGCTGGGTCTGGCCGTCGAAGCACTGACCGGCCAGCGGTTGGATGAAGCCATCCGGCAGCGCGTCACCCAGCCGCTGGGACTGCAGCACACCGGCTATCTTCCCATCGGTGCGATCCCGCCGGAGGTGGATCTGGGGGACGTTGCCCCCACGGAATTCTGCCGCTGGCGCAACCGCCGGGTCATCGGCGAGGTCCATGACGAATCCACCAGCCGGCTGGGGGGCATCGCCGGCCACGCCGGCATCTTTTCCACGGCCGAGGACATCGCCCGCTTCGGCCAGGTCTTTCTCGATCACGGATCCCCACTGCTGAGCGGGGCAAGCGTGTCCGAGATGGTTCGGGTGCAGGCCGAGTACGAGGGCGCCCGGCGCGGCCTGGGATTTGCCCTGTGGAGCGCGGATCCGGAGGCCAGCAGCAATCCCTTCAGCCCGGCCACCTTTGGCCACACCGGCTTCACCGGGACCTCCCTCTGGATGGACCCGGAGCGCCAGCTGGTGGTGGCCCTGCTGACCAATGAGGTCTACAACGGCCGCACCAGCCGGGCCATTCTGGGGCTGCGGCTGGCGATTCACCGGGCCATTGTGGCCATGGTTGAGGCGTAAACCCAAGGAGGAACGCATGATTGTCATCGGATTAATGTCGGGGACCTCCGCTGACGGCATCGAGGCGGCCGCGGTGGAGCTGCTGGGGACGCCGGCCGCACTGCAGTGGCGGGTGCTGGGTCACGTCCATGTGGCTTTTGATGACGATCTGCGCCGCGAGATTTTTGCCTGCTTCAATCCGGCCACCGGCTCGGTGGACCGGCTCTGCCGGCTCAATTTTGCCCTGGGCCGGGCCCTGGGCGGCGCGGCCCTGCAGGCAGCCGCCGCGGCCGGGCTGCGGATCCAGCAGGTGGACCTGATCGGCAGCCCGGCCGCGGCGGCTGCCTGC
>DAOQTN010000698.1:0-1549 GCA_035340555.1 Anaerolineaceae bacterium
TTGTAAAGCTCAATCCAGTCGGTGCTGTAGACCGTGCTGGCAGCCGGCAGGACTTCGTTGATCACCACATCGGCACAGCCGCCGGTGGGCACGCTGGTTGCAGTAGGCTCGCTGGTGTCGGTGGCGGTGGGGGTTGGGCCTTGGGTGGGTGGGATGGTGGGGGTGGCGGTAGGGCCGGGGTCACCCACGGTGAGCTGCACATCGGCATTCGCCGGGTCGTACCACACCGGGGCCGACCAGGTGAGATCTTTGCTGGTGGTGCGCCCGTAGGTGCCATTGGTAGCAAAGGTGTAAGTATCCTGGAATTTGACCACGAACCAGTCGCCGGTGTTGGCCGGCAGGGTGATGGTCCAGGAGCCGCTGCTGGTGTTGGGCTGGTAGCGTGCCACGTAGTTCCCGGCATTGCTGCCGACCGAATCGCCTGTGGTGCCGAAGGAGTTCTGGTAGATCCAGATGTTTTGAATGGCATCATTGGCGGGCTCGGTAACGGCAACCCCGGCATTGTTGTTGTAGATCGTCTCAGAGGGGTTGTTCCACCAGATGGTGAAGGTGACGTTTGAGTCGCCGCCGATGGTTTGGCCCATGCTCCAGCCGTTGGCGATGAAGCCGATCTGCATGTTGGCGTCTTCGGTGGCATAGGTCATGTGTTCGCGCAGGCCCTGCAGCACGTTGCCGGTGCTCAGGGTGGTGCCCAGAGGGCGCACGAGGACGGTATATTCGGTGGAAGATGCGCCCCAGGTGGCTTCGTGGTTGTCCTGGTCGGCGACAGGAGAGAGCTTCCAACCCAGGTTCAGGTAATGGGCCCACAGGTTCTCATAAGGGTTGGTGGTGTTGTACTCCAGGTTGCTGCCGTTGTTGCTGAAGTTCACTTCGGTGGCGCCAGTGTAGCCGCTGGAGATCGCCAGGGTGCCGAAGTAGGGGGCGGCATTGGCATCGTAACGGTTGCCAAAATCGCCGCTGGTGGGGTGGTTGAATTGGGCGGCAATTGCCTCGCCGCTTTGGGCCAGGCCGGCTACGTGTTCATAATAATCGTCATTGTCGTTCCAGTCGCCGTTGGGGTGGTCGGTGCCGATCAGGTCGGCGGCATTGAACAGATTCCAGTGCCCGCCGCTGGAGATGCTGCTGATCTCTTGCCCAGCAATGGCGACAAAGTTAGCGTTGGTGGCGCTGGCAGCCGAAGCGCGGATGGTCTCATAGGTGGCTTCGCTGAAAAGCGATGTGCCACTGCGGCTGTCGTGCACGTGGGGTGTGATGATGAAATAGTCCAGGTGGGGGATGTTGCTGGCGTAGGCAAAGGCCTGGGCTGCGGTGGATCCGCTGGCGCCGTCATCGCCATCCATATTCGTGTGGGCATGCAGTGAACCAACCCAGCGCGTGTAATCTTGCAAGCCGGTGGGGATCGTGCCGGCAGCGAGCGCGGTTTTCATATTTGAGCTGGGCAGGGGAACCAGCGTCAGGCTGAAAACCAGGGAGATGGCAGAGAGTATGGAGAAAAAGCGGAACCAATTACGGGTCGAGCGAACAGACATGGGACGTTCCTTTCTCGTTG
>DAOQTN010000699.1:0-1537 GCA_035340555.1 Anaerolineaceae bacterium
TGGGTTTCTGAATTTCTGGGCGCGGCGCAAGAATGAGCCTGTGCTACTGGAGAACCGCGTTAACCTTGACATACCGAATCTAAAAAATCAATTCAGAATACGCCGTTTTCTACACATGCCAGACAAGACCAAAAACATTTACCAGAAATCCGGTGCAGACATACACCTGGCCCTTCTCACCGCCCGCCCCGGTCGCGCAGATTGGACAGCATCTGCTCGACTGAAGTCAGCGGATTGGTCAGTGACAGCGGGTGCATGAAGATTTTTTGCACCAGCAGCGAGAAGTAGCCCAGGGGAACCACCATCCAGAGCCCCCAGAGAATGATGGTATTGACATTTGAGCGGGCCTGGATCAGGACTGAACTGGCGGTCTGGCTGGAACCCAGCAGCGCCGCCCATTGCTCGGCGGAAATCGTAGTGCTGGCGCTCATGTAGATCCGTCCGGCCAGCACGGCCAGGGCGTAGATCGCAATCCCGGATTTGTAGGCCCACAGCTGGTTGAAACGCTCCGAGGGCAGCAGCAGCACGCTCAGGATTCCGGCCATCCACATGGCCATCCCGATCCAGGGCACCGGCGCTCCCAGATTGTGCTGGGCCATCAGCCAGAGCAGCAGCACCAGACCGGTCACGATCTGGGCGGTGCGGGGTGAGGTGGTGGTTTCCCCCCGGCCATCCCGCAGCGGTCTTGCCGTGACCGACCGCTGGACCACCACATCCAACCCGACGATGGTGGCCAGGCCGCAGCCCAGCGATACCAGCGCCGGTAAATGGTCTGCCGCGGCATAGATCAGCCACAGAAAACCGTTCAGGATAAACACGGGGAGATGGGTCAATTCCTGGAGGATCTGATCAAGCATCGGGACCCCTAATTGGAACCGGCATCGATCAGGCTGGGCAGGATGACCGCCACCCTGGCGAGGCCCTGGCCGGTCAACAGGCGGGGTTGGGTGAGCTGCGTGCCGGCAAACGCTGCCCCGGCTGTCTGGACGTTGAGGATTAATTCAAAGTCACCCGGGTCCGCAAACGGGATGTTTTGGGTCGTGAGGGTTGCCGTGCAGGTTCCGCTTGCGCCGCAGCTCGTGGCCCAGCTGCCGTACTGCAGCAGATCGAAACCGCCCTGGTGAATGTACGCCCCATACCAGCTCCCACCCAGGTTGTTGATGATCCACGCCTGGCTGTCGCCGCTCAGCCCGGCAGTGGCCGTGAGATTGACAATCGGCTCGGGGAGGTATTCCACATGGGAAATGCACTCCGATAGAACCAGCACATTGACCAGTTCGCCATCCAGTGCGCCGCTTTCACCCCGGGCGCAGTTGGCAGTATGGCCGTAGGCCAGCGGGGCGCAGAAGGCTTCTTCAGCGTACACCGGCTCATACCAGGTATAAACGACCGGCGGCACGGTGATGGTGCCGGTGATGTCCACCCCACGCCGTTCTGGATCCTGACCCACGACCACCGGGAAGGGGGGCGCGACCGGCGCAATCACCAGGGTCGGCGCCAGCTGCGAGAGGGTGGCTTCCGGGCAGTTCTGCGGCCG
>DAOQTN010000700.1:0-1535 GCA_035340555.1 Anaerolineaceae bacterium
GGAAGGTGATGCTGGCCCAGCCGCCTTCCGTTGAAACCTCAGAGGGCTCAAAGCCGGTGATGCGTTCAAAAGCATCGGTAATCCATTCCCGCACAAAACGACCGTTCTCGTCCACCCGGAAAGCATAGGCATAGTCTGAGGCCAATTCAGTGGCGGCGCGGTAGCGCTCTTCTGATTCACGCAGCGCTTCAAAGAGGCGGGCGTTCCGCAAAGCCACAACTGCCTGAGCCGCCAGGGCATCTGCCAGGCGCTGGTGCTCCTCTGTGAAGGCCTGGGGATCAGTTTTTTCAATGACCACAACACCGATCGTCTGGGTCCGGTAAACCAGCGGCACACCCATCCAGGCCCGGATATGTGACCAATCCGGCATGGGGTTGTCTTGCTGTAAGTCGCCTGCGATGACAGTGTTTTTATCCGCCAAGACCTGCTGCAGCAGAGCGCCAGTCCGGGGTTGAACCAGATCAGCCTGGAGCGATTCTTCGGATGATTCAGCCAGATAGTTACGCACAGATCGCAGAGTCAGGGAGTCGGCGTTTTCGACCAGCAGGACACTGGCGCGATCATAAGGGATGATCCAACCGAGATAGTCGAGCAGCGTCTCGAGAACGGAGTCGAGTTCAAGGTTCTGAGTGAGGGCCAGGTTCGCCACGCGCAACGTCTCGGCAACCTGACGGGCACTTTGTTCGGCGCGCACCAGGAGGGTGTTTTCCACAGCCATGGAGACAAGCTGGGTTATTTGGACCAGCAAGGCTTCGTCTTCGGCATCAAACTCGCCGGATTCTTTATCGGCGACCTGCAGGAAGCCCAGTGGTTCGCCGCTGCGCCGGCGCAGCGGGGCGCCCATCCACCCCGGCAGGACAATACTGCCGCGCATTGCCGGAAGCTCACGCGGGGGCACAGTGACCGGATGGCGAGCCTGGCAGACCAGCACCCCCAGTTCGGGGCGCAAGAGTAATTGCAGCAGGTCGGGAGAATCGACATACTTCTCGCTGGTGGACAGGGCCTGATGCTCCGATTTGCCGTCAGGGTTGGTTAAAGACAACCCGGCCTGATGCGTGCCCAGGATGGTCCGCGCGCCTTCTACCGCCGCCTGGAGAATATCTTCCAACGGCAGGGTGGAATGCACCCATTCCGCCAGACTGGCGAGGGCTTGATTGCGGAGTTTGCGGGCGGATTCAGAATCGGGCATCAAGATAAGCTCTATTAAAGCACCGTCCAGACAGATTCGCCAGTTAAAAGGCGGTTGAGTGTTTCGCTAAAGCGGCGGCCATCCACCGGCTTGCCGATAAAACCATCAAAGCCGGCGGCTCGCGCCCGCTCAATATCCTGGCGCATGACATTGGCGGTGAGCGCTACCACGCGCAGCCCGGCATAGCGGGGGTCGGCACGCAGTTCCTGCAGGATGGTGTAGCCATCTTTTTTGGGCAGTTGAATATCCAGAAAGACAATATCCACCGTGTTGGGCGGCAGTGTGTTCAGGAGTGCTATGGCATCGCCATCGGTATCATAGATGTTTTGAGACAGCACGCCAGCCA
>DAOQTN010000701.1:0-1522 GCA_035340555.1 Anaerolineaceae bacterium
ACCCCGGCAGCAGGGCTCTGGGTGAGCGCGGCCTGGGCTAGGGCGGTCTGGGTGGGAGCCGCTGGAATGGGGGTGGGGCTGCAGCCCCCCAGCAGCAGCAGACCGAATCCAACTAACCGCCAAAAGCGTTTCATCGGCCGGTGCTAGGGAGTCGGGGTGAGCGTCGGTTCGGGGGTGTTGGTGGGCGTTTCCGTGGCGGCAGTGGTGGCTGTGGCGGCGGCCCCCTCGACCTTGATGGTGATGGTGACGCTGTAGAAATTGGCGCCGTTGGGGTTGGTGAGCACCCAGATGCTGTCGTAGGTTCCGCCGGTGGCGGGGGCCTTCATGGTGAGGGTCAGGTCAACCTCTTCCTGGGGCTTGACCTCCCGGGGGAAGCTGATGTCCACCGCATTCATGCGCCCGCCGCTGCCCGCATAGTAGCGCAGCTGGTAGCCGGTGGTCCAGGTGGTGGTGCCGGTGTTCTTGATGCGCCAGGTCATGCTGAAGTCCGCGCCCGGCGCGAAGCTGGTATTGTCTGTGGGGGTCTGGGAGATCCACAACCCGCGATCGCTGCCTCCGGCCGCCGGTTGGGTGGCGCTGGGGGTGACCGCGACCTGGGTGACGGTGATGGCTGATGTGGCCACGGCCACGGTCGGCGTTGGCGGTTCGGGGGTGTTGGTGGGGGCCAGGGTCCAGGTGGGCTGCGGGGTCGGCTGGGCGGCGGCGGTGGCGGTCATCCAGGCCTGCACGGTTTGGGCGGCCTGGGTGCGCAAATCATCCGCGCTCAGGGTTGGTTCCACTTTGCCGCAACCGGAAAGGGTTATCAGGGTCACCAGCACCAGGGTGCCAATGAGTATTTTTTTGATTGAACGCATGTCTTTCTCCTAACAAAACACAAAATGAGCGGCCTGAAGAGGCCGGAAAGGAATTGTCCTTCCCTTTGCGGGAATTGTCAAGAGTACGGCGCGCCTTGTTGGCACATTACTCCCGGCCACCCGCCGGGACCCACGCGTCTGCCAAAGGCCCCTCTGAAAGGCCCCTCTGAAAGGCCCCTGTGAAAGTCCCCTGTGAAAATCCCCTGTCAAAACCCCCTGCCAAAATCCGCCCCGCCTGCCGCCCCGCCCTCCGCTGGCTGCCGGAGACATTTTTACACGCAGCGGTCCCCCGGGGCCGGACCCGGTGATATAATTCAGACAATACTTTATCAGGATTGGTCATGCCATTTTATCAGCCTGGCGATATTGTTCTACGAGATTACCGGATTGAAGCCTTCATCGGCGAGGGTGGTTTTGGCGAGGTCTACCGGGCGGTGGATCTGAATCTGCGGGAGGCGGTGGTGATCAAGATCCTGCGCACCGATGGGGGAATGGCGGACAGGGATTATGAACAGGCCCGTGCCCGCTTCACCCTGGAGGGACGCCTGGGACACCGGATCAGCCACCCGAATGTTGTCCGAATCTACAAATTCGCCCCGGATGAGGCCTCGGGGCTGCTGGTATTGGTGATGGAATACATCTCCGGCGGATCACTGGCCGACCGGCTG
>DAOQTN010000702.1:0-1518 GCA_035340555.1 Anaerolineaceae bacterium
TGAAAGTTGAAGCTGCTATCTCCGCTCAGACAAAGGCTATTGTTCCGGTCCACCTCTATGGAAGACCAGCCCCTATGGATTCAATCGTTGCAATTGCTAAAAAACACGGATTGGCGGTTGTAGAAGATGCTGCTCAGTCGCATGGGGCCCGCTTCAAGGGTCAATCAATTGGGTCTCTGGGAGACGCTGCCTGCTTTAGCTTCTATCCCGGCAAAAACCTGGGAGCCTACGGCGATGCAGGTGCAGTAACAACAAATTCAGACAAAATCGCCCAAAAATTATATATGCTGCGAGATCATGGTCGCTATCAAAGTAAATATGAGCACCAAATTGTGGGGTATGGAGAACGAATGGATACCCTTCAAGCGGCGATATTGAACGTCAAACTCAGCCATTTATCTGCCTGGACCGAGCTGCGCCGAACAAAAGCCAGAATATACTCTGAATTACTGGCGCAGCTTGATATCCAACTGCCGGAAGACGATCCAGACTCATATTCCGTATATCACTTATATGTAGTGCGCATAAAACAACAACGGAATGAAGTCCTTAAATCTTTACAAAATCAGGGTATTGGCGCTGGTATACATTACCCCGTCCCCCTTCATCTGCAGCCCGCATATAATCAGTTAAGATATAAAAAAGGCGACTTACCCCACACTGAACTAGCTGCCGAACAGGTACTTTCCCTCCCGATTTATCCCGAATTATTATTATCCGATCAACAGTTTGTAGTTGAAACACTACAAAAATTGGTCAGCCGTAATTAAAGACAACATATGAAACTCATCACCGTCACCGAAATGCGCGCATTGGAGCAGGCAGCCGACCAGCAAGGCTGCACCTATGCCCAAATGATGGCTCAGGCCGGGCGCGGGGTTGCCGAATGGATTCAAGCGGATGCCGGCTCAACTCCCCGACCCCATGTCCTGGGGTTGGTCGGAACCGGCAACAACGGCGGCGATGCACTGGTAGCCCTGGCTCATCTGGCCCGGGCAGGCTGGCACACCTATGCCTACCTGATCCAGCCGTGCGAGTCTGACCCGCTTGTGGCTGACTTACTTTCAGTCGGTGGTCAGGTTGCCATCCTGCCTGCCGACCCCGATTTTGCACAACTCAATGCCTGGCTCGCTTCGTCCCCCATTATTTTGGATGGCCTGCTGGGCACCGGGATCCGCCTCCCGCTCAGACCCGATTACGCCCGCTTGCTGGCTCATCTTCGGGCAACCTCTCCCGCACCAGATGTCATCGCCGTGGACTGCCCCTCCGGGGTGGACTCAGAAACCGGTGCCGCCGCCCCGGAAACGCTCCCGGCTCGCGCAACCATCTGCATGGAGGCCGTCAAAGCTGGTCTGATCTACCCACCAGCCGCGGCCATTGCCGGTCAGTTGATTACTGTTCCCCTGGGGCTGCCCGCCCATCTTGCCTGTCCGCGTGAACTGGTTGATGCTGCTCGTGTGCGCGCCACACTGCCCCCTCGGGCGCCAGAGGCTCATAAAGGCACCTTTGGCACCGCCC
>DAOQTN010000703.1:0-1518 GCA_035340555.1 Anaerolineaceae bacterium
CCGCCCCAGTCCAGGCCGGGCAGCTGCGCGGTGTTGTTGTGGCCCCAGTTGTTGGCGAAGTATGTGTCATTGGGTACTACGGTGGTGTAGGCGATGAATTCCGGAGTGGCGGTCTCGATGTAGCGGCTGCTTTGGAAGGACTTGAGCGCGTCCTGAACTCCGACGCTGCCGTCCAGTTGGATCAGGAACCAGCGGTTCCAGCCGTTTGACTGCGCCCAGGCTGCGTCTTTGACCTGACGATGCGCTCGGATTAACTTAGTGGCGCCGTTGAGGCTCACAAGTTGGTCCAGTTCTTTAAGGCCAAATCTGTCCGTGGTGGCGTAGAGGCCTTGTGGCAACTCGGCCAGGGCTTCAGCTTCGGCGGTCAATTGGATCTTGATGCGGTCCGCGGCAAAAGGCGGTTGCGCGACGGCAGTTCCGGAGAAAGCCGCGGCGGCCAATGTGCCTGCCAGGACGGCCATCAGGGCGGTCAGGATTAGCTTTGTCTTCATCAGAGGGTTCTTATCCTATTGGAGGAATTGTTCTTTGTGGTTACGCTTATCGCAGGGGCTGGTTTTGTCAATCAAAATCCTTTGACTGCTGTCAAACAACCTGATGCGGTATGCAGATTGTGGGCGCGAACGTTTTTGGCGACAGCCGGATTTTGAATATCATATCAATCAGATATGCAATAAGAGGACCCCGAACATGAAGCAGAAGCTCAGCCTTGGTATCGACGGCATGCATTGCGCAGCCTGCAGCGCGCGGGCGGAAAAAGCGCTCTCGCAACTTACAGGCGTAACCGCTGCCAGCGTCAATCTGGCCCTGGAAGAAGCCGAACTGGAATATGACGACAAGCAGGTCGGAGCGGGGGATTTTGCCCGTGTGATCGAGTCTTTGGGCTTCTCGGTGCGCGAGACCGCAAGTGTGGACGAGGACGAGCAGCTGCGCAGGATGCGTGAGGCAGCGCGGCGGATGTGGATCATGTGGGGTGGCGCGCTGTTGGTTACGGCGCTGATGTTGCCCATGATGTTGATCCGGCCCATGCCGGCCTGGCATGAAGCGGGCGTGTGGGCGATTTTCATGCTCACACTGGCGGCCATGCTGGGACCGGCTCGGGGCGTCTACGTTTCAGCTTATAAATCCGTTCGCTCAGGCAGCGCCAATATGGACGTTCTGATCGCGCTGGGCACACTGGCCTCGCTGGCCGTCACGCCGCTTTCTTTGGTCGTGAATGGCGTCAACGCGCACGACTTCTCCGGCATCGCCGCCATGATCCTGGCCTTTCATCTCACCGGCCGCTACCTGGAGAGCCGCGCGCGGGGCAAAGCCTCCGCGGCCATCCGCAAATTGCTGCACCTGGGCGCCAAGACCGCGTTGCTGCTGGTCGATGGGGCGGAAACCGAGGTTCCAGTGCACAGGGTCAAGGTGGGGGACGTCTTCGCCGTCAAGCCTGGGGCCAAGGTTCCGGCGGATGGAGTGATCCTGGAAGGCAGGGCTTCTTTGGACGAAGCCATGGCCACAGGCGAGTCGATGCCG
>DAOQTN010000704.1:0-1516 GCA_035340555.1 Anaerolineaceae bacterium
GCATGATCACCAAATCTTGTTGAAAAGCCTCGCTGCGCGGGCACATATGGATCTCGCTGCTGCCCTGGCAGTAATCGTCGAATGTGAAGCCTGAACGCGATCCATATCCTTCTTCTAGATATATCGAGATGTTTTTGCTCGCCAAGTATTGGACGAACTCTGGCAAGAAAACCCGTTTTTCAGAGGGTTCTTTTTGCATACGTGGGAACCCAATCGTTTTTATTGCTGTCATTATTTTCTCCTTGGTGTCAAAATAAGTGCGTTTTAGTTGTTGGCCAATCGCGCCCGAGCAATTGCGCGTTCGAAATACCTGCCATGCGAGCGAATATTCTGCATTCCGCCGCGCTCAAGGATGGTGCGCAAGATGGGGGCCAACTGTTTGCCGTACAATTCCATGCATGCATTGGGATAAATGCCCGGCCAAGAATAACAAGAAACGCTGTGCCGGCGGTGCGTGGTGGCAAAGCATGTAGGTATCGACTCAAAAATGGGGTCATCGGGGGCAAACACATATTGGTCCAGGTTACCCTGCGGGACGCCCTCAATCCCTTTTACAAAGGGAGGCGTTGCGGTGCAATCGTAAGGGTCTACTGAAAGATCCAACAGCACAGCGTGCTTGGGAAGCCAGGCAACCCAGGCGTTGGGGATGACCGGCACGGTAGGATTGGGACGCTGAGTGGCATCAACCAGGATGTCGGTTGTTTCTAATATGGGCCGCATAATACGTTCGCTGTGGGTGGAATCGTATTCCAGAGTCGTCACTTGCACACCGGGCACGCCTTTTTCGGCCAACCGGCGATGCCAGGCTGTATTGCCGTAACGCGCCGCGGCTTGTACAACCTGGATGCCCACGGCCCCGGCCCCAAGCAAGGTGACGCGGATAGGTGGGCGCTCTGGCGACTCAAAACCTGGCGCGGGATATATCTTTGCCAGCGCATTGAACGCGGTTTCAATGCCATTCCAGGCTACCGAACGCAGGTTCTCTACCAACCGCCGCCCGGTATCGTCTTTGAGCGAGTCTAGTGAAACCGCATCCAATTGCAATTGGTTGAGCAGTTTCACGCGCTGTGGGCGGGTGGGATAATGCAGCATCGAGATCAGGCAAGCACCGGGTCTCATCAGGTGGATTTGTGCATCTGATGGGCAGCGCAATACCAGCACATAATCTTGTTGAAAGACTTCTTCGGCAGTGCCAAAACGGACCTGGTGGCTGGCAGCGAGATAATCCTGCTGCGAATATCCCATGCCGCTGCCATAGCCATCCTCGAGCATGATTTCGGCGCCATTTTGCTGCAAATGGGCTACGAAATCGGGTAAGAAGTCGCGTCGTTCCCCGGCCTCGTAGTGCATGCGGGCCAATCCGAATTTTAGATGCGAGATGGTATGCTGCTCAAGCGAATTCACAAGTTTTACCTTTCTGTGTCACAGATCATCCGGACAGGCGCTGTCTTTCAGGCAGCGGTGCGCCATCGGGCGTCACTGCCTGGCAGGCCCCCTGGATGATGCGTGTGGATAC
>DAOQTN010000705.1:0-1512 GCA_035340555.1 Anaerolineaceae bacterium
AGTTTTGTTTGATTAATGATTGATAATTTTGTAACCCCGCTCGGTAATGGGTCTGAGGTTTCAATAATAGCAATATCTGCTTCAGGGTCTTGTAAAATTACCCGACCCGACAAGATGTTTTTAGAGCCATGGTCAAAAGGGAAAAAGAAAGGGAATTTTTGAGCCGGGTCTTCTATCTTCACCGAACGAACCACATGATCACATGTAATTGCTAAATGGTCTGAAATAACGAATCCTACACCGATTGGATCCTTGTGGTTGGGGATTCCAATCATTCCAGACTTCAGTTGGCCAGACATATGCTCTCCACATGAATAGTCTAGTTGATAAATAACACCATGTCAAACTAATAAAGGGACATATCTTGTATCAATGGCAAGGGCTTTCTGGATTAGAAGCTATGCTCTAAAGGTTTTTTTAATGGCTCGTAAACCAAAGTTCTGTCACAATTTGACTGAACACCCCTTTCTGCGTCATACAATGACCATGCATTTTTGAATCCGGTTGGAACAAAATCGGCGTATAATCATTTTTATTGGGGGTATCCCCCACGGAAAAACTTCTCTTCGCCTGATCAGGCAGGTCAATATGCCCAAAGCGAATAGTCCCGGCAATCTGGTCATTCTTGGAGACGTAAATTCTGGCGGCGATTTTGTCGGCCGGGACCAAATCATCAATAATTTCAATCAGATCCAACAGCGCGCCCTGACAGCCGCCGAGGAGGCACAGCGCGCCCGCGAGCTTGAAGATCAGGCTCTGGCTGAAGGCTTGACCGGGTTGATCCGCTCCTTCCAGGCCCGCATGGATACTGCCGAATCGCCAACGCCCTTCAAGGGGCTGCTGGCTTATGAACTGCACGAGGCCGAGAACTTTTACGGCCGGACGCAGGCGATTCAATCCCTGCTCAACTGCATTCACCAGGGGCCGCTGACTGTCCTGCATGCCGAATCTGGCAGCGGCAAGCCGTCGCTTCTGCAGGCTGGGATTGCTGCCCGCCTGATCGCCGCCGGGCATCTGGCGATCCACCTGCGCCCCTATGACACCGCCCCACATGATTTTATCCGCCGCACCTACCTGCCCGATCCCAATGCTGCCCCTAACCTGAACCAGGCTCCCTTGCATACTTTGCTGCGCAAGGTCTGCACCCTGTTGGGCAAGGAGACGCGCCTCTACATCTTCCTGGATCAATTTGAGGATTTCTTTACCCAGCTCAGCCGGCTCGAACAGGAAGCCTTCCTGACCGAATTTTCCGCCTGCCTGCACGATCCGGGATTGGATGTGCGCTGGGTGATTGCCCTGCGCGCTGAGTGGTTCAGCCGCCTGGCTGAATTTGAAAAATATGGCATTGCGCCGTTCAAGAACACCTTCCGGTTGGCCTGCCTGACTCGCGAGGAGGCTGCCGATGCCATGACACAACCGGCGCAGAAGCACGGGCTGAGCCTTTCCCCTGAACGGGTCGAAGCAATTCTGAACGAACTGACCAGCGATGCAGGGATCATCCCGCCGCAGCTG
>DAOQTN010000706.1:0-1511 GCA_035340555.1 Anaerolineaceae bacterium
CCATCGGCATCACCCTGGCAGCAGATGTCAGCTGGGCCGAGATGCGCCGGGCGGTTCTGTTTATCGGCGGATTCATCCTCTTCTTTGCATTTTTGACCTTCCTCACCGGGCGCGGCAGCATGGAACTGTACACGGAGGAACATATCCTGCGTGAATATCGGGCTCCATTTGACATCCTGGGCTGGGTTCCAACCTTGAAAATCACCGCCGAGCGGATCATGTACGCGGTGAGCATGATGGTCCGCGTTTTCAGCATTGCGGTCATGACCATCCTCATTCCCTACTCACTTAATCCGGCGCTCTACGGGGTCACCTTCCGCGGCCTGGGACTGCCTGACAAGATTGCCTATGCCATGGATTTGACCATGCGCTTCATCCCCACCTATGGGCGTGATTTCACCCTGACCATGGACGCCCAGCGGGCCCGGGGTTTTGAGCTGGATAAAATCAAAGGCGGATTGTTTGCCCAGGTGCGTAAACTCGCCCCCCTGGTGGTGCCGGTGACCATTCATGCCATTGCCGGCAGTGAAGATATCATTGATGCCATGGATTTGCGCGCCTTTGGCGTCGGCCCGCGGACCTGGTTGGACGAATTGAAGTTCCATTGGTATGACCGGGTACTGATCGGGGTGGGGGTTCTCATGGTGCTCACCAGCACCGCTCTGGCACTTTTCGGTTACGGCAAGTTCTGGGTGCCGGATTTTCTGTTGACCATTCCCTAAAGCCAAAACAAATCACTTACCTTGATCCTTCAGGACAGGAGATCAGAATGGATTTTGCTGAACTGGTTCGTAAAAACCGTACCTACCGGCGGTTTGATCAAACGTTTTCAATTTCAAAACCGACCTTGAGCGCCCTGGTGGATCTGGCCCGACTGACTCCGTCGGCACGAAATGCCCAGCCGCTGAAGTATGCGTTGTTCTGTGATGCGGAGACCAATGCCAAAATATTCCCCACCCTGGCCTGGGCGGGCTATTTAACCGATTGGCCGGGTCCGGTTGAAGGGGAGCGCCCCACCGCCTATATCATCGTTTTGGGGGACAAGGAAATTGCCCAGAATTTCAACATTGATCCCGGGATTGCTGTGCAAACCATCCTGCTGGGGGCTGTGGCCCAAGGCCTGGGGGGCTGTATTATTGCCTCGGTCAATCGCAAAGAACTGGTCGCGCTGCTCCAAATCCCGGAACGCTACGAAGTTTTATTCGTTCTGGCACTGGGCAAGCCGGTTGAGCAGGTGGTGGTTGATCCGCTGGCCCCGGGTGGGGACATAAAATACTGGCGCGATGAAAAGCAGGTTCATCATGTGCCCAAGCGGACCTTGGATGACCTGATCGTCACCCTGTGACCTCCTAGAGCCCGTTGGCTGACTGCAACCAAATCCCTGCTGGAACTCCTGGCAGGGATTTGACGTCTTATCTCCACCGTTTCCGTTTTTTCAAGTCGTGTTTGAACCGCCAGACATCACCGCCAGACATCACCGCCAGACATCACCGCCAGATAGCACCGCCAGA
>DAOQTN010000707.1:0-1510 GCA_035340555.1 Anaerolineaceae bacterium
GGCTGACCCGGTTTGCTTATGGGCCTGATGTGGTGGCTGACCTGATCCGATGGCTGACCTGGTGTGCTTATGGGCCTGATGTGGTGGCTGACCTGATCCGGCGGCTGACCTGTGACCCGGCGGCGGCCCTGATCTGGTTTTGCTGAGCAAACCCGGCGGCAGGCAGCAATCATGCTATAATTTTCCGCCGGCAATAATCGCCGCCGACCACAAAACAATATCTTAAGGAGCTCATATGAACCAATATCCCCCTCTGGCCAGGAAGTTGTTTTCCGCCCAAATCCGGTTTGCCGGGATCATGAGTATTTTGGCCCTCCTCATGGGGCTGGTCTACCGGGAAATCTCGCGGGGCTTTTTTGAGGGCCTCTCGTATGAACAACAGTTGGTTTATGGCCATAACATGAGCCTGGTGCACGGGCATACCTTCCTGCTGGGGGCAGTCATCCCGCTGCTGCTGGCCGTCATGACCCTGCTGACACTGCCCAACCTGCCAGAAAAACGACTGAAGAACATGAACCTGCGCTTTACGGCCTATATGATTGCGGCCGGCGTGGCGCTGGCGCTGATGGTTTACAAAGGCCTGGCCTTCATCATTGGTGCCGGGCAGCCGCTGGAGGTGATTGATGCCAGTCTGTTTTTTGGCAGTGGACTGCTGCGGGCCATCTTGTTTGGCCTGTCGCATGTGACCATTTTCTGGGCAGTGGGCGAATACGCTGTTGGCGCCATCCGGGCAGCCGGAGCCGGCTCACAGAAGGCCTGAAGCCACCGTTTGCCAATTTTTGTTGCAGGCGCTCCGGACAGGGGCGCCTTTTTGCTGCTGCTGACAGACGGGATCCGGAGGTGTCAAGATACAGTGGTAAAATGGGACGCATTGGAGAAAAAGCAATAGCTGTTCCGAAAACGGGCAAGAAAACAACGAAAATTGGCTTGATTTTGCTGGCCTTTGTGGCGTTTATCGCCCTGGGAATGCCGGATGGACTGCTGGGCGTCGGTTGGCCCTCCATTCGGGCGGGCTTTGGCATCCCACTGGATTCGCTGGGGATGCTGTTGATTGCTTCGATGACCGGGTATCTGACCTCCAGCTTTTTGAGCGGCAAGCTGATCGCCCGGCTGGGGGTGGGGGGACTGTTGGTGGCCAGCTGCGCCGCCACAGGTGTTGGACTGATTGGCTACACCCTGGTGCCGGTCTGGGGGATGATGGTGGCGCTGGGGGTGATCGCCGGCCTGGGGGCCGGTGCGATTGATGCCGGGCTGAACACCTACGTGGCCGCAAATTTTGGTGAAGGGTTGATGCAGTGGCTGCATGCCAGTTACGGCATCGGCGTCACCCTCGGGCCGATCATCATGACCGTGGCGCTGAATACACTCAGCTCCTGGCGGGTGGGCTACGCGGTGGTGGGCGGTTTTCAGCTGGCCCTGGCAGCCTGTTTCATGCTGACCCTGCCCATGTGGACGCAGAAATCCCATCCGGCCGATGCCGAAAAGCCCAAACGGCTGACCGATTACAAAA
>DAOQTN010000708.1:0-1509 GCA_035340555.1 Anaerolineaceae bacterium
TATTTCACCGAGAACCCGCCGGCCCGTTCCGCCTTCCAGGTGGCCGCCCTCCCCAAGGGCGCTGCGGTGGAAATTGAGGCCGTGGCGATCCTGCCTGACAGCGATGACAAGTGCTGCTGCGGTTAGGCGGGTGTACTTCCAGTGATGAAATCCACATTGATCCTGCTGGTGGATGACGAACCCAGCATTGTGGCCCTGGCGCGACTGTACCTGGAGCGCGAGGAGTATACTGTTGCCGCGGTGACCGATGGGTTGGCCGCATTGGAGGCGGTTAACCGGCTCCACCCGGCCCTGGTGGTGTTGGATGTCATGCTGCCCGGGCTGGATGGATTTGAGGTTTGCCGGCGGCTGCGTGCCGAGCGCAATCCGGTGGCCATTCTCATGCTCACCGCCCGTGAGGAGGATATCGATAAGATCCTGGGTCTGGAACTGGGTGCAGACGATTACATGACCAAGCCTTTCAACCCCCGGGAACTGGTGGCGCGGGTCCGATCCATCCTCCGGCGGATCGAACGGGTCGATTATGCCCAGACCGGTGAAATTTTCCGTCTGGGCAATTTACTCATCGATGCCGACCGGCGGGAGGTGCGCGTCGGCGGCGAGCCGGTTGAGATGCGGGCCCAGGAATTTGAAGTGCTGTGGGCCCTGGCCAAGCACTGCGGCAAGGTGCTCAGCCGGGAACAACTGCTCAACCTGGCTTGGGGCTACGATTTCTACGGCCAGACCCGTACGGTCGACATGCATATCGCCCAGCTGCGCCGGCGCCTGACCGGGAGCACGGTTCATATTGAAACGGTCACCGGGGTGGGATACAAGCTGGTCGGGTGAACATGCCCTCATTACGTAACCGTCTCTGGTTGAGCTATGCCGCGCTGGTGGCCGTCCTGACACTGACAGTCGGCACAACGCTGCTGTGGTCGCTGCTGCGTTCCCCCCTGTGGTCCCGCACCGCCGTGGCCCAGCTGCGGCAGATTTCGGTGCTGGCAGTTTTGGAGTTGGCGGACGCGGAGTCCGATCAAGTCGCGGAAATCCTGACACGCACCGCCCGGCGATATGACCTGCGCCTGGCCGTGCTGGCCGGGGACGGACAGACCCTTTTCGACTCTGCCGCCGCCTTTCAGCAGCCGACCCTGGCGGTGGCGGTACCGGCTGCCCGGCTGCAGGTACGGCCGGAGGCGCCGGTGCGTTCCGTGCGGGACGCCCAAAACCGGGTCTGGTTTTACATTTTGCAGCCGCTGGGGGATGGCGAGGTGCTGCTGACGGCCATGCCCCGGCCGCAGCAGTCCCTGCGGGGTATTTTGCGTGATGAGATGCTGGGCCCGTTGATCTTTTCCGGTGCCGCGGCTCTGGTGCTGGCTTTCATTTTTAGTGTCTTCCTGACGCGCTGGATCGCCCGGCCGCTGCAGGAACTGGCCGCCTCGGCCCGGGCCATGACCCGGGGGGAATACTCCGAACTGCAGCCGGCCGGCCCCCGCGAGGTGCTTGAATTGACCCGCTCCCTGAATGAAC
>DAOQTN010000709.1:0-1502 GCA_035340555.1 Anaerolineaceae bacterium
CGTTGCTGCCCTGCAGGATAAATAACCGGCCAATCCCATAATCCCCACACACCGCACCGCGATCATGGCATCGGGTGCGGTGTGCTTTTAACCGCCCCGGAGCACCCGCGACGGTTGGTTGGCCGTACAATTCACCTGCAAGGCCGATATTTTTGTGTTAAACTTGCAGCGGGCTGTCCGGCCGGTCTGGGTAATTGTGGCGGCCCAACTCACAATCGGCATCATTAAAATCAATTGGAGGGAACCATGCTGCGGCGTGGGAAGGTATCTGGATTGCTGGTTTGTCTGGTGGTCAGTCTGCTGGCTGTGGCCGGCATCGGACCGGTTAGGGCTGCACCGCAGGGGGCTGTTTGGGTGGTGAACACCACAGCGGATGATGGACCAGGATCACTGCGCCAGGCTCTGGCGCTGGCGGAGAGCGGGGATCAAATCACGTTTGATCCGGCAGTTTTCCCCCCGGAAGCCCCGGCTGTCATTCAACCGGTCGCGCCCCTGCCGGACCTGATCCAGGGCAACCTGACCCTGACGGCCGGTCAGGCCGGGGTCATCCTGGATGGCAGCCTCTTGGGGCGGGAGGTTGAATCAGTGCTGCTGGATGATGTGGCGCTGCAATGGGGTAATCAAAACCTGTTGGAAAATGGCGATTTCAATGCTGGATTGGCGCACTGGCGCTTCTGGCAGCCTGGCGAAGGCGCCCAGGTACTGACCACCGCGGCGGATTTTACGTCCCCCCCGGCAGCTTTTGAGCGTCAGGCCAGTCCCAGAAACGGGGAGACCCGGTTGACCTATCTGGGAGTGGCGGAGGGACAGGTCGTCAGCGGTGGGCTGGAAATACCGCCGGAGGCCTTCCTGGCTGTTCCAGCCGGTCAGTCACTCGGACTGCGTCTGAACTATCGATACGGCAATGTCGGGTATACCTATGTCCTCAAATATGCGGATGGCCATACTGAAATGTTCTACCCGGCGGGCTTTGCCTATTCCGGGGACTGGCAAAGCGTTTCAGAAACGATCCAGCTTCCGCCGGATGCCGTTGGGATTGCCCTGGAATTTATCTTTTCACCCGTGATGGCGGCCGATGGTTTGAAAATCCTCTCGGATGGCAATGTGATTGCCGGTTTGCAGGTCATCAACTTTCCCGGCAACGGCATTGCTCTGTCAGGTGCAAATAATAATCAGCTGGGGCAGCCCAATCCCTGGACCACTGCGGGCTGTCATTTGGGCTGCAACCGGGTCAGCGGCAATCTGCAAAGCGGCATCATCCTGGTGAATGCCCACAGCAACCGTATTCAGGGCAACTGGATTGGCACGGATGCCGCCGGAGGGGCCCCGGAGCCCAATCAGATTCAGGGCATCCGGTTGATGAACAGCCGCCAGAATCAAATCGGCGGCAGCCAGCTGACAGGGGAGGGCAACCTGGTCAGCGGCAATGCCCAGATGGGTATTGAGATCCTTCAGACCGCATCCACTGAAAATCGGGTCCAGGGCAACTGGATTGGCCTGGA
>DAOQTN010000710.1:0-1501 GCA_035340555.1 Anaerolineaceae bacterium
GAAATGCGCCTGCTACATGTCCAGGGATATTGGCGAATATGACACCTGCCCCCATGGCTGCGTTTACTGCTACGCGGTTGAAAATCAGCAATCCGCACTGGAAAAATTCAAACGTCACAATCCGGAGAGCGAATTTCTTCTTGAACCGGCCCAGGGGACTTCCTACGAGGAAGTCGGGCAGCCTGATTAGCGTCCATCCTTTGCTTCTCCAGGGTTCGCTCAACCGCTGATTGAGAACAGGGCCGCGCCGGGGGACGGCGCGGCCTGATGGGCGATTAGAACAAGCTGGCGTAGGCTGGTGCAGTGTGAAGGTTATTGCAGCCCAGGCCTAGTGCCTAGTGCAGCGTGAAGGTGGCGTCGGCGGGCATGCCGGGTTTGAGCAGGCGGTCGGGATTGAGCACCCGGATCCGGACGGCGTACACCGTGGCCTTGCGGCCCTGCTCGGTTTGCACATTGCGGGGGGTGAACTCGGCTTCATCGGAGATGTGGATGATCTCGCCGCTGAACTTCTGCTCCGGATGGGAGTCCACCTGCAGCAGCACGGTATCGCCAAGATTGACCCGGCCGTACTGATCCTCGGGCAGGTAGACGATCAGGTCGAGGGTGTCCACCTGGGCGATCTGCATCACCGTGCCGCCGGCCACCGCCAGTTCGCCCACCTCCAGGTTGCGGTACAGCAGGATGCCGTCCAGCGGGGCCTTGACCACCGCGCGCGCCAGCTGCAGTTCGGCCAGGTTGAGGGCCTGCCGGGCCTGGGCCAGGCCGGCTTCAGCCTGACTGACCAGGCTTTCCGCAGCCAGGACGGCCGCGTGGGCGGCTTTCACCTGGGGGGCCTGATCACCGGTCTGCAGGGAGAGCAGGGTGGTGTGGGCATTGTCCAGGGCCAGCTGCGATACGCTGACCCGGGCCCGGGCTTCCAGCACCGACTCAGCCGAGGTGGTGGTCAGCATCCGTTGGTAGTCCAGCAGGGCCGCGTCCAGTTCCGCCTGGGCGGCGTCCATGGCTTCGGTGGCCGCATCGGTGAGGTGTTTGTCACTCACCGCCTGGGCCTGGGTCAGGGTCTGCCGGGCAATGGTGTGGGCCAATTGGGCCGCGGCCAGGCGTTCCTCGGCAGCCACAAAATCCTTGCTGCTGGTGCTTTCCAGCTCGGACGCGAGGTCTGCCAGGTTGGCAGCCAGTTCGGCCTCCGCCGCGCTGACCTGGTCCTGGGCGGCGGTCAGGAGTTCCTCTTTCTGGAAGTACCAGTTGGGGCGGAAATTATTCGTCACGGGCGCGCTCCAGGCAATCTGACGGGTTTGCATTTCCTGGGCCAGCGAGCCCTGCAGGGCCAGTTCATATTGGGCCCGGGCGCTGTCGGCCTGGAGCTGGGCGGCTGCCAGGGCCGCTTCGGTGGCCTGGACGGCGGCGGTGGCCTGATCCCGCTGGGCCACGAGATATTCATCATCCAGCTGGAAAAGCGGCTGCCCCTGGGTGACCGTCTCGCCCTCCTCAACCGAGATGG
>DAOQTN010000711.1:0-1500 GCA_035340555.1 Anaerolineaceae bacterium
CAAAAAATATGGTGTTGAACTGCATGGGGCGTATTATAGCACACGCCATGCCCTGCCGGATGATCACTCCCCAAAAATTCAATCAACACTTCACCAAATGGCCGCTTCAATCTGATATAATTCAAAAGGAACCCACTATGTCCATACAAATTCTGCCTGATGAAGTTGCCTCCCAGATCGCCGCGGGTGAAGTGGTGGAACGCCCCGCTTCGGTGGTCAAGGAATTGGTGGAAAATGCACTGGATGCGGGTGCCCGGCATATTGTCGTCCGCCTGGCTGAGGCCGGGCGGCGGCTCATTGAAGTTGCTGATGACGGGGCGGGCATTCTGGCTGCTGAAATGCAGCTGGCTGTGACCCGGCATGCCACCAGCAAACTGCGCACCGCGGCAGATCTCTTTCACATTAACACCCTGGGATTTCGCGGCGAAGCCCTGGCTTCAATCGCCTCGGTTTCCCGCTTCAGCCTGACCTCGCGCCGCCAGGATGTCCCGGTGGGGGCGCGCCTGCTGGTCACCGGGGGCCAGGTCGGCGCCCTGGAGGCGGCGGGGGTCCCGGTGGGCACCGTGGTGCGGGTTGAGGATCTGTTTTACAATGTCCCGGCCCGCCTCAAATTCCTCAAACGGGACCAGACCGAGCGCCAACAGGTGGAGGCCCTGCTGACCCGTTACGCCCTGGCCTATCCGCGGGTGCGGTTTGAACTTTTCCAGGATGGCAAACCGGTTCTGCAGACCAGCGGTAATGGGGAGGCCCGCGAGGTGCTGGCC
The DNA here is from genome assembly GCA_035340555.1 of Anaerolineaceae bacterium. Taxonomy (GTDB): domain Bacteria; phylum Chloroflexota; class Anaerolineae; order Anaerolineales; family Anaerolineaceae; genus JAGOFZ01. The sequence goes on from DAOQTN010000711.1 coordinate 765, forward strand.
CAACTGCTGGGAGTGGACGTGGCCCGTCAGATGCTGGCGGTCAGTCTCGAAGATGAAGGTCTTAAAATCCATGGCTTTATCAGTCCGGTGGCCCTGACCCGTTCCAACCGGCGGGAGATCACCTTTTTTATCAACGGCCGCTGGGTGCAGGATACGGCCCTGAGCGCGGCGCTGCTGCAATCCTATCATACCTTGCTGATGGTCGGCCGTTACCCGCTCGCCGTTCTTTTTATCGAAATTGATCCGGAAGAAGTGGATGTCAATGTCCACCCGGCCAAGTCCGAGGTCCGCTTCCGGTCGACGGATCGGATCTTTGGTGCCCTCCAGCGGGCCACCCGCCGGGCCCTGCTCGCCTACAGTCCGGTGCCGCCGGTGGCCACCTCCTACTGGCGGTCGGCGGGAAACGGACCGGCCGTGGATCCCGCCTGGGATATGTCCGCCCAACTGCGGGCGGCCCCGCCCCCGCTGCCCAATCTGCTGCCGCAGCGTTCACCGCTGAGCCCGACGGACTTGCCATCCGAAAACTTGGCGGACGGGGCGCCGGTTGAACCGTCGGCCGGGTCAACCGCCGCCGCCAACCATCCATTGCCTGCCGGACAAATTCCGCTCCTGCGTCTCCTGGGCCAGGTGGGGGGAGCCTACCTGGTGGCGGAGGGGCCGGACGGGCTTTACCTCATCGATCAACATGCGGCCCATGAGCGCATCCTGTTTGAACGCCTGCTCGGCAGCCAGGGGG
>DAOQTN010000712.1:0-1500 GCA_035340555.1 Anaerolineaceae bacterium
ACCAGTTCAACCCGCTGACGCTGGAAGGCTCTGCCGGAGATTCCATGGAAATGGAGGACCGCCCGCACTACTACAGCGATGATCACCTCTGGCTGGTGCTGGCGGCCTGCGCCTATCTCAAAGAAACCGGCGATCTCGCTTTTTTGTCTGAAAATATCCCTTTCTACGAAAAAGATCGTCAGGGCCAGCCGTTGGAAAGTGCCCCGGTGCGGGAACATTTACGCCGGGCCGTGGCTTTCACCCGCGGCGATGTGGGCACGCACGGCATGCCGCTGCTCGGTTTTGCCGACTGGAACGACACCATCAACCTGCCGCCGGGGGCTGAATCGCTTTTCTCAGCCAACCTGTACGGCCGGGCCCTGCTCGAATTGATTGAGCTCCACGACCATCTGGGGGAGACGGCGGCTGCTGCGGCGTACCGCCAGGCCCACGCGGAAATGCGGGCCCGGGTGGAAGCGGCCGCCTGGGACGGTGGCTGGTATGTGCTGTATTTTGATGCCGTCGGCCAGCCGGTCGGCTCCAGGCAAAACACGTACGGTAAAATCCACCTCAACGGCCAGACCTGGCCGGTGCTGTCCGGTTTTGCTTCCCCCGAACGGGCCCGCCTGGCCCTGGATGCCGTTTATCAATACCTGAACACCCCGGCCGGCATCAAGCTTTCGGCCCCGGGCTATGACGGGTATGACCCTCATTATGGCGGCGTCACCACCTATCCACCGGGGGCCAAGGAGAACAGCGGCATCTTCGTCCATCCCAATCCCTGGGCCGTGATTGCCGAGGCCATGCTGGGCAACGGTGAGCGCGCGTTTGAATATTATTCCCAGATCAACCCGGCGACCCACAACGATCAGATCGAGGTCTATGAGTGTGAGCCCTACGTTTATGCGCAGAACATTCTCGGCGATGAACATCCACAGTTTGGTCTGGCGCGTAATTCCTGGTTGACGGGGGCGGCTTCATGGAATTATCAGGCAGCCACCCAGTGGATCCTGGGCATTCGGCCTGAATTTCGGGGGCTGCGACTGGATCCCTGCATCCCGGCCGCCTGGGATGGATTCCGGGTGGTGCGGCGTTATCGGGGCAGTGAGCTGCATATCACCGTCCATAATCCAGGACACGTTTGCCGCGGCGTGGCCCGCCTGCTCCTGGACGGGCGTACCCTGCCGGACAACCTTATCCCACCCGACCTACCGGTGGGCCGGCATGACATTGAAGCCTGGCTGACGGGATCTTGATGCGGCCCCGCACCAGATTGACGTGTCGGATGCACTCACGTGCTGTGGGAGAGCATCCAGGGTGACCACTGGCACGATGACCGGGTGATGAGGGAAATTTTGGGGTTTCGAAGCGTGATTCTCCCGGGGAGGACTCGCAGGTTTAGGCTGGAAATGGGGGGGATTTTGCTGCCGATATGGGGAAGATTTTGCTGCCGATATGGGGGAAAAGATTATGCAAGCGACTTTCTGTAAAATGGATCAGGTTATACCGAGGTTTTGTTAA